>JBEBHC010000459.1:0-1019 GCA_040081185.1 Devosia sp.
TGTACCTGGTGGACAAACGATATTCATATCCGACTTGAGCCTTTCTATTATATGATCATGTTTGATATAACCAGCATTTTGCAATGCGTTTGTTACAAGGAGAAGGTAATATGCATTGTTAAATGATATTTTTTGATTTTCACTAATCCAGGCATTAGGTCAATCAAGTTCCTGGGCGTGAAAAATCTGAGCAATCTCAGCAATAATAGCAGTTTGTAATTTTGAATCGCTTGTATATTTATAGAGGAGCTCTTTGGATAACTCAAAATTTTCAGGCATTGCAGATGATGAAATAGCAGAACTTTTTCAAGAAGTTACTTCTGAAGGTTTGGAAATCATGAGGTTTGCTGCTCATAGAACCGCAAGTACCAATGATGCATAAATTGCAACTGTGGATGTTCGAGAATTTAAGGCATCAGTAATGCCATCATGGATAGGGCCATGTGTTAGCCAGCTTTCAGCTTTATCATCGTGTGAAAGATGACCTTTTGCTCATGAATGTGTTGGAACTTTTGGCATACATAATAAATATACCTCAACCTGTTCCTTTTATCAAATCTAGAGCACTTTTTTGCCAAGAAATGATTGGAGAACTTCTGGTACCCTCACCGTACCATCTTCATTTTGGTAGTTTTCGATGATAGCAATCAGTGCTCGTCCGCATGCAAATGCGGTTGCATCATTGGTATGAATGAGCTCCAATTCGCCATTTTCACGGCGGACACGAGTTTGAAGTCTGCGAGCTTGATAATCGGTCATATAGTCTGCTGTATGTGTCTCTCGGTATTTTCCTTGTCCTGGGAGCCATGCCTCGATATCTGACCCCTTCGCATTTGGTTTTCCGATATCAAACGTACATTTTTGGAGCTTTCGGTATGGGATTTGAAGTTGTTGCATGAGATATTCTTGGATACCAGAGAAAAGAAGGTGCTCTTCGTGTGAAGTCTCAGCACAAGAGAAGCTCTCCATCTCGAGTTTGTCGAATTGATGCATACGGATAATTCCTTCCATATCTTTAC
>JBEBHC010000224.1:0-4110 GCA_040081185.1 Devosia sp.
GCCCCGCCCATCACCTCGCCCACCGCTTGTCCGCGCAAGCTGTACTTGTCCGCCAGCCCACCCAGCGCGGCGGCCAGCATCGAAAGGTTCGTCTCGTCGGCATAGCCGGAATAGGCTCGCGTGAACGGAATGCGCGCCGAGCCGACGATCGCGATCTTGCGCAACTCAGCCATCACGCTTTTCCTTCCTTGCGCGCCTGCATCGGCCCACCGAGGAACGGCGCAAATCCCGTCCCGAGGATCACCCCGATATCGGCAAGCTCCGCCGACGCCACGACGCCATTTGCGACCACCGTCTCGGTCGCATCGACCATCGGCTTCACCAGTTCACGTCCGAGTCCGGCAAGATCGGCATGCGCCGGCGTCTCGCCCTTCTGCGGTTTGCCGTCGGCCCACTTGTAAAATCCCTCGCCGGTTTTCTTGCCGAGCTGTTTGCGCGCGACCAGCTGCGCGAAACGCGAACTCTCGGGCACTGCATGACCAAGCTCGCGCGCCACGCTGGCGCCGACATCGAGCCCAACCGTATCCATCAACTCGATCGGCCCCATCGGCATGCCGAACGCGACCGCCGCAGCATCGAGCAGTTCCCGACTCTCGCCGCGCTCCACCCGCTCCACCGCACCCAGCATGTAGGGCATCAGCACGCGGTTCACGAGGAACCCCGGCGCCGACTTCACAAGGACCGGACTCTTGCCGATGGCGAGCGCAAAGCTTGCGCCACGTGCCACATCCTCGTCGGTATTGAAGGTTGAGCGGATCACCTCGACCAGCGGCAGCGATGCCACGGGGTTGAAGAAATGGAGACCGATCAATCGCGCCGGCGACTTCAGCCCTTCCGCAATCCGTTCGAGTTCGATCGACGATGTGTTGGTCGCAAGGATCGCCTGCGGCTTTGCCTTGGCCTCGGCATCGGCGAATATCTTGCGCTTGATGTCGAGGTTCTCGACCACCGCCTCGATGATCACGTCGGCCCGCGCCAATCCGCGTCCCGTTGGGTCCGCCTCAAGCCGCGCCATCGCCGAATTCACTTCGGTCGGCGTCTTGAGCCGCTTCTTGAAGAGTTTCTTCGCGCGGTCGAGCGCCGGCTTGATGCGCTCCATGTCGAGGTCCTGCAGAGTCACGCCGAAGCCGCGCAGGGCACACCAGGCTGCGATATCGCCGCCCATCACGCCCGCACCCACCACATGCACGCGCTGAAACACCGGCTTGTTCGGCCCGCGCACGCCCTGCTTCTTGAGCGACTCCGACAGAAAGAACACGCGGCGAAGGTTGCGCGCGGTCGGCGACGCCATCAGCGGCACGAAGCTGCCCGCCTCGGCGTCCACCATCGTCCGCCAGTTGTCGCCGTGACGCTCGAACAGATCGATCAATGCATGCGGCGCCGGATAGTGCTCGAGCCTCGCCTTCTTGGTCGTCTCGGTCCGCATCCGCTTGACGATCTGCGTGCGGATCGGGCCCCACGCCATCACCCGCTCGATGAACGGCGCGGGACCTGCCTTACGCTTTTGCTGCATAGCCTTGCGTGCCTCCCAGTGGAGGCTATCGCGATGCCGCACCAGCTTGTCCACCAGCCCCATGCGCCGCGCCGCACTCGCCCGGATCATGCGCCCAGTCAGCATCGCCTGCATCGCTTGCACCGGTCCCGCCTGCCGGATCGAACGGCCCGTACCGCCGAAGCCAGGGAAGATGCCGAGATTGACTTCGGGGAACCCGAGCCGCGTTTTGTCGTCATTGACCGCGATGCGGTAGTGACACGCCAGCGCCAGTTCCAGCCCGCCGCCGAGGCAGAAGCCGTGGATCGCCGCGACCACGGGCACCTTGAGCGCCTCTATCCGATCCATCACCGCATGCGTGCGCTTCAGCGCCTCGGTGAGAATGCCGGGGTCCGACATCGTGTCGAACTCGCTGACATCGGCCCCAGCGATGAAGCCGCTGTCCTTACCCGATTGGATCGTGACGCCCCTAAGCTCGCCCGTCGCGGCGAGGTCCTCGAACCGCATCACGGCGGCCTCGAGTTCCTGGATGGCCTGCCGGCTGAGCGTATTGACCGGCGCATTCGGCGTATCGATGCTGAGCCAGCCCAGCCCTTCGAAGTCGAGCTCGAAGCGCCAGTTGCTCATCGGCGGAAATTGCGGCTGCGCCACGGGATGCTCCTCCTATTGCGCCACGCGATCGTCGCGCGCACCGGCAAGCTGCTTGGGCGCGAGCTCCTCCGGATCGAAATCGTCCACTCGGATCACACGGTCCGTTGCAAGGTCGGCGAGCCGGAGCTCCGACGCTTCGACCTCGGTGATGACCCCTTTCTCCACCGCATCGCTGATCGCGTCGCGGTCCAGCCGCCGCTCGATCACGCCCTTCTTTTGCGCGCGCACGAACTTGGCCTCGATCTCCTCGACCTTGGTCACCTTGATGAAGGCATCCTCGAGCACGCCGGTCACGTCCTTGGGGTCCATCGACACATAGAGCCCTTGAGTCAGCCGGTCGCGGAACGCACCCGGCCGCAGCACCTGCCGTGCGAAGCGATACGTATCGCGGTCGCGGGCCGGCCTCCGATGATGCCCTAGCGGAAACACCAGGAACCGCATCGCCCAGGCCAGCGGCCGGTTGGGGAAATTGTTGAACACGCCCGTGAAGTTCTGCTCGATCGCATAGAGGATATCCCGCGCGATCGCATCGACCAGCGGCTTGTCTTCCTTGATCTCGCCCTCGTCCGCATAACGGCGCAACACGGCCGATAGCAGGTAGAGGTCGCTGAGAATGTCCGCCATCCGGCCGGACAGGAGCTGCTTGCGCTTCAGGTGGCCGCCGAGGAACGCCACTGTCCAGTCGCCCACCAGCGCAAAGCTCTGCGAGTAGCGCGCCAGCTGCCTGTACCAATGCCCCATATTGCCCTGCCGGGGCGATGAAGCAAACGCCCCAGCACTGATGGCGTGAAGGAAGCTGCCCGCCATGTTGCGCAGCATGAAGCCTATATGGCCGCTGAACGCCCGGTCGAACGCCACCAGCCCCGCCTTGCGATCGGCATTCTGCACCGCTGCAATCTCCGAATAGAGATAGGGATGCGCCCTGAGCGCACCCTGCGCGAAGGTGATCAGCGTACGCGTGAGGATATTCGCACCTTCCACCGTGATAGCGACCGGCGTCGTCATGTAGCCCGCGAACAGATAGTTCGATGGCCCGTCCTGCACGGCACGCCCGCCGTGAATATCGAGCGCACAGTCGAACGCTTCACGCATCGCCTCGGTGGTGCGATATTTGAGCAGCGCGCCGATCACCGCCGGCTTCTGCCCTTCGTCCACCATGGATGCGGTGAGCCCGCGCGCGGCCTCGTAGGTGTAGGCTGACCGCACCATCCGCGATAGCGGATCGGCGACGCCCTCCATGATGCCCACGGCAAGTCCGAACTGCCTGCGCACCCGCGCATAGGCCGAAGTCACGCGAAGCGCATACTTGATCGAGGCCGTGCCGATCGCCGGCAGCGAGATAGCGCGACCTGCCGACAGGCACTCCATCAGCATGCGCCAGCCCTGCCCGGCATACTCCGTGCCGCCGATCAGGAATTCCATCGGGATGAAAACGTTCTTGCCCTTGATCGGCCCGTTCATGAAAGCCGCACGCGCCGGATAGTGCCGCCGCCCGATCTCGACGCCGGGATAGTCTGCAGGGATCAGCGCCAGCGTAATGCCGCGGTTGTCGGTATCGCCAATCAGGTGGTCCGGATCGTGCAGGTGGAACGCCAGTCCAACCAGCGTCGCCACCGGCGCCAGCGTGATATAGCGCTTGTCCCAGTTGAGGCGCACGCCGAGCACCTGCTTGCCCTCGTGATTGCCGTACACAACCACGCCCGTGTCGCGCATGCCCGCCGCGTCGGAGCCCGCATGGGGGCCTGTCAAGGCAAAGCACGGCACCTCTTCACCGCGCGCCAGCCGGCCGAGATACTTTTCCTTCTGTTCCTTGGTGCCGTAGCGCTCCAAGAGCTCGCCCGGCCCGAGCGAATTGGGCACCATCACGGTGATGCCGGCAGCGACCGATCGCGACGCGATCTTGCTCACCACCTGGCTCTGCGCCTGCGCCGAAAATCCCAACCCGCCATGCTCCTTGGCGATGAGCA
>JBEBHC010000460.1:0-1016 GCA_040081185.1 Devosia sp.
CCCCTTCACAGAACCGACATAGCCGACTAGTATGCAGCTCATATCAGGGTGCGATCCTGAGTCGTTCGGGCAACCGGCAGGACGCGCACGCGTGCACGCTCAGACAGCACCATCGGCCGGATTTCCGGCCCTCGTACTGAACGCCGACTTCCGGCCCTTGAGCTACTATCCGTTATCGCTCTGGAGCTGGCAGGAGACGGTCAAAGCAGTATTCCTCGACCGGGTGAACATCGTCTCGGAATACGAGCGGCTTGTTCACAGCCCGTCCTTCGAGATGCGGCTGCCCAGCGTTGTCGCGCTCAAGACATACGTTCGCCCCGCGCTTTACCCTGCTTTCACCAGGTTCAACGTGTTCCTGCGCGACCGGTTCTGCTGCCAGTATTGTGGCGACAAGGCCGAGTTGACCTTCGACCACCTGATTCCGCGCTCGCGCGGCGGCCAGACCCGATGGGACAACGTCGTGACGGCTTGCGCACCCTGCAATTTGCGCAAAGGCTGCATGATGCCCGCTGTCGCCGGCATGCGGCCCTACCAGGCGCCCTACCGGCCGACCGTGTTCGAGTTGCACCGCAACGGCCGCCTGTTCCCACCCAACTATCTCCACGATAGCTGGCTCGACTATCTCTATTGGGACACCGAGCTGGATCCATAGCGGACCAGCGCACGCAATCGCGCGGCCCGCGATCCGGGCGGCGGCGTCGTCTTATTGCGGCAGGGACAGGACATCACCTTCCACGACACAACCCTCGCGCCGCTCAACTCGGCGACGTATCTGTTCAGCTGACGATGCAACGGCAGTCAGGTGAGGGCTTTCGCTTCACATTTTCGCCCTCGGCACACCTTCGCACTCCAATATTTTGCCACGGCGCTAGCGGATGATATGGCTGGGGCGTTGTTGGATGCGGAGGGGCGGATGAACGCATACTCGCGAGTGCTGGACGTCATTGCCAACATCAGCGGCACGCAAATGATGTGGGCCGCAACCGTCCTTGCATTCGTGCTACTGATGCTGGCCC
>JBEBHC010000079.1:0-15368 GCA_040081185.1 Devosia sp.
GGTCCCCCTCCCCCGCTTCGCGGGAGAGGTAAGGGGTGCATCCAACGGCGGGGTCGGGCGTTTTGCCGGATCAACCACAAGGAGTTTCCCATGGCCCAGCTTTCAGGCATCAAGGAACATATGGAAGTCATCGGCGCGGACGGGGTGCATGTGGGCACCGTGGACAAGTTCGATGGCAGCCGCATCAAGCTCACCAAGGACGATAGCGGCGAGGGCCATCATCACGGCCATCACCACTACATTTCGAGCGACCTGATCGCCGAAGTGGAAGGCAACCAGGTTCGCCTCTCGGCCAATGGCGATGTGGCGGTGCTGCACGAGACTGAACGCGACGGCAAGATGCCGCACTAGAACGCAGTGTTAGTGATGACAACGGCCCCCGCTTCGGCGGGGGTTTTTTTGGGTCGATAACGGCCGCGCATAGAAAAACCCCGCCGACGAGGCGGGGCTTTCTCTTCTCACCTCGGGCTTGTGGCCTTCCGGTGGGGAAACGTCGTTCCAGCTGGGGTCAGTTCCAGGTCTGGCGGTCGTACCAGGTGTCGACGTCCTTGGTGACGTCATCCTTGGCCTTGCCGTAGCGCTCCTGGATCTTGCCTTCGAGCTGGTCGCGCTTGCCGGCGATCACGTCGAGGTCATCGTCGGTGAGCTTGCCCCACTGTTCCTTGACCTTGCCGCGGACCTGTTTCCAGCTGCCTTCAACACGGTTCCAATCCATTGCACTATCTCCTCACGATGGTTGCGTGGAGGAGAAACGCCTCACGCCCGAACCCGTTCCGATTTTGCTGACGGGACGCTGACAGCGCGATCAGTTGGCGGGTGCAGCGGGCGTTGCGGGGGCAGGCGTGGTGATGGTGATGTTGGTGTCCGAGCCGCCGGGCGCGGGCAGGCTGAGATTGCCGCTATAGAACAGCCAGGCAATGCCGGCGATGGCGAGCACGACAATGATGCCGAGCACGACGCCAAGACTGGAATCGCCGCCGGTTTCGATGATGGTTTCACGATCGGCCATGATGAGGTCCTTTCCCGAAAGAGTGATCGGTTGTGAGAACGGGCTGGGCCGCTTGGAGTTCCGCGGCCTCTAGCACCAGGGGTGGCGCGCGCCGTCCCAAGGCCGTGCGAGACCTTCGGCGACGAGCGTCGCGCCGAGGGAGACGCCAGCACGCGAGACGATGCGCAGGTCGCGCCCGTAGCGATCGACGCCGGTGCCGCTCAGCGTGATGCCGGTGCCGGTGCCGACGAGATCGGCGAGCCGCTGTCTGGCGCGCTGGGCGAGGCGCAGTTCGCTGTCGCATTGCGGCGAGAACAGTTCGGGCGCGTCGATATCGGCGAGGCGGATGCGCGTGCCGGTGACGTCGAGCGTGTCGCCGTCGAGAATGCGGACGGGTCCGATCAGCGGAACGGTGGAGGTGGATGCCGTGCCGCGTTCGGGCATGAGCGCAGCGGCGGCGGCGACCACCAGCATGGCGGCGAAGCCGAAGAGGCCGACGCGCTGGAGGAGCCAGCTATGACGCCGGCGCGGGCGCGGGCGCGCGATGTAGCGCGAGCGAAGGTGTGTGTTCGGGAGCGACGGAATGCGCCGTTACTCGAGCAGGGCGCGGAGGGCGCTGTCGCCTTCGGCATATTTGTCGGCGGGGTCGGTAGCGGGCGCGGGGGTCTCGCGGCCGGTGCCGAAGACGAGGAAGGCCAGCACGACGAGACCGATCAGCACGGCAGTCCACGGGAACGGCGCCGCCTGCCGGGCGGGCATGGTGAAGGCGAGCACCAGCCGCAGCACGGGGACGCCGATCAGGGGCAGCAGCAGAAGCAGCAACCAGGACATGGCGAGCATGCTGCGCCGCTTCGGTTAAGGACGCCTTGCCGACGCCAAGGTCCGGCTCTAGGCTCGCGGCGCGGCGCAGAAGTGAGTGATGGAATGAGAGCGTTTGCCGCGATCGCGATTGTTGCCGCCCTGCTGGCGCCGCTGCCGGCTGCGGCCGAGGCCAGCATCACCAGCTACGATGCCGTGCGCGGCGCCCTGCTTTCGATCTGGGAAGAGCTGCCGCTCACCGCCCGCAACGCCACGCTCACCGAAGGCGCAGCGACCGGCTACGGCGCCTATGCACCGGCCGCCGATGCGAGCTTTGCGGCGGGCGAAACGATCAATGTGTATGTCGAGGTGCTCGGCTACGGCTTTGCGCGGAACGCCGACGGCACGCAGTCGATCAAGCTGGATGCCGACCTGTTCCTGTTGGGCAAGGACGGCGTCACCCTCGCGCGGCAGGACAAGTTCCTGTCCACCGACCTTCGGGCGCGCGGGCCGCGGCTCGAGACCTATCTCGCCTTTACCGCCAACCTCTCGGGCTTCGCGCCGGGGGACTACCGGCTGAGCTACCGGCTGACGGATGCGGTGTCGGGCAAGGTGACAACGTTCGAACTGCCGATCACGCTCACGGCAGCTGCCGAATAGCGGCGCAAGGCAGGCTGGCACGGCCGGTCAAATCGCCCTATATCGCGGCCATGCGCCCGCTCGCCCCCTTCGCCGCCGTCGTTTTCGATATGGACGGCACGCTGCTCGACACCGAGATGCTGTTCAAGCAGATCGTCTGGGAGGTCAGCGGCGAACTCGGTTTCGACATGACCGATGACGTGCACGGGCAGATCGTCGGCGCCAGCCACGATGCGACGCGGACCATCCTGCAGGACACCTACGGGCCAGACTTCTCCTACGACGCGTTCAACGAAGCCTGCGGCAGGCTGTGGCAAGGGCGTAGCGACCAGCCGGTGCCGGTGAAGCCGGGCGTGCCGGAACTGCTCGCCGAGTTGCGGCAGCGCGGCATTCAAATGGCGGTCGCCACCTCGTCGCGCCGGGCCTCGGCAATGGCCAATCTCGACCTCGCCGGCATCCTGGCGCTGTTCGAGACTGTCGTGACGCGGGACGACGTCCGCTACCCCAAGCCGCATCCCGAGCCCTATCTGACCGCCGCCAAGCGGCTCGGACGGGAGCCGGCAGATTGCCTCGCGATCGAGGATTCGCATGCAGGGGTAAGGTCGGCGCATGCAGCGGGCCTCCAGACCGTGATGGTGCCCGACCTGGTGCAGCCGTCCGCGGAAGTGAGGGCGCTGTGCCGGGTGATGACCAGCCTCCATGACGTCCGCCTGGCGGCATTCACGGCCTAGTTCAGGCCCGCCGGCGCCGTCGCAGGGCGGCGCACGGCATTTGAATTAACCTCGAACGACGCCGTTCACCCCTGCTTGGCCATGCCCAAACCCCTTGGCGCGCGGGGGTTTCAATGCATCCGTCGGGCCGTTAACCTCATCTTAGGAGCCTAACGATCATGGTTAAATGACCGTAAATTTGCGGTTCCATCACCGGTGCGCCTCGTCTAGGGTGGCGCCGGGACTACGGACCTAATCCGGTTCTGCATGGGGCGGATCGGGGGAAGGACGGGGGATTGAGGGCGCGAGCCAGAGCTCTGCGTGCGCTTGTGGGTATTGCATTGGCCGTGGGCACCACCGTGCTCGCGGGTTTTGTCGTTTCGCCCGTCAGTGCCGCAGACACGCGTGTCGCCGCAATCATGCCCGCCACGATGTCGCCGCAGCTCGAAGCGCAGCGCTTGCGGCCGAGCTTCGCCGCCCCGGTGCTCACGAACGATCTGCTGTCCGCCTATGTTTCGCGCCAGAACGCGCTCAAGACCTTCAAGGCCTTTGCAGTCGAACCGCAGCCGGTACTGACGCAAGAAGTGCTGATGGGCTACATCGCGCGCACCAACAACGCGGCACTGACGGCGATCGACGGCTTCACCACCCAGCCGGCGCTCAACAGCGACGTGCTGTCGACCTATGCGGTCAAGACGTTCGTGCCGACCGTCAAGAAGCTCAAGATCGCCAATGACGAGCGGCTGTGCCTGACCCAGGCGATCTATCACGAGGCGCGCGGCGAGAGCGAACAGGGCCAGTGGGCCGTCGCCAACGTCATCATCAACCGCGCCATGTCGAAGAAATACCCGCCGACGCTGTGCGGCGTGATTTTCCAGAACGCCGACAAGGGCAATTTCAAGTGCCAGTTCACCTTTGCCTGCGACGGCCGGTCGGACATGGGCAAGGACAAGCGCTCGTGGAACCGCTCGGCGCGCCTCGCGGCGGCGGCATACAGTGAGTTCCGGCAGGGGCAGCATCCGGGTGTCATTCCGGACTCGGCGCTGTTCTACCACACGATTTCGGTTGCGCCGTCCTGGTCCAACAAGTTCCGCAGGCTGGCTACCATCGGCAGCCACATCTTCTACGCGTCGAACTAGGCCATAGAGTTCCAGGCTGAGCCGGAGCTATTCCGCGGCGATTGCCGTGGGCCGGAACTTCAGCATATTGGCCTCGAACATCTCCACCAGCCGTGCCGCCGCTGTGTCATAGGCCGCAGCATCCGCCCAGCCGGCACGCGGATCGAGCACGCGCTTCGGCAGGCCCTCGACGGCGAGCGGGACGGCGAAGCCGAAATTCGGATCGAGCCGCATCGGGGCGTCCGCGAGTTCGCCGGACAGGGCCGCGGAGACAAGCCGGCGGGTCGAAGCGATGTCGATGCGCTTGCCGGCGCCATCGGCCGCGCCGCCGACCCAGCCGGTATTGACCAGATAGACTGTGGCGCCGCTCAGTTTGAGCCGCTGTTCAAGCAAGGCTGCGTAAACGGTTGGATGGTGCGGCATGAACGGGGCGCCGAAGCACGCCGAGAAGGTGGCGGTCGGTGCGGTGACGCCGCGCTCGGTACCGGCGATCTTTGCGGTATAGCCGGAGAGGAAGTGGTAGCCGGCCTGTTCGGGCGTCAGCCGCGCCAGTGGTGGCAGGACGCCGAAGGCATCTGCGGTCAGAAAGATCACCGTGCGCGGATGCGAACCGGTGCCGCCCGGCGCGACGCCGCGCAGCGCTTCGAGCGGATAGGCGGCGCGGGTGTTTTCCGTGAAACGCAGGTCGGCGAAGTCCGGCTCGCCGTCATCGCCCACCACGACATTTTCGAGCACGGTGCCGAAGCTCTGCGCGGCGGCGTGGATTTCGGGTTCGGCGCGCGGGCCGAGATGGGCGGTCTTGGCGTAGCAGCCGCCTTCGAGGTTGAAGACGCCGTCGTCGCTCCAGCCGTGCTCGTCGTCGCCGATGAGCGGGCGCGCCGGGTCGGCGGAGAGCGTGGTCTTGCCGGTGCCGCTGAGGCCGAAAAACAGCGCGGTGTCGCCCCCTGCCCCGATATTGGCGGAGCAATGCATGGGCAGCACGCCTTTGAGCGGGGCGTGGAAGTTGAACAGCGAGAACACCGCTTTCTTGATCTCGCCGGCATATTCGGTGCCGCCGATGAGGACGATGTTGCGGCTCATGTCGAGGGCGATCACGGTCGCGGTTCGCGTCCCGTGCCGCACAGGATCGGCCTTGAAGCCGGGGAGGTGGAGGATCGTCACCTGCGCTGCGGCTTCCGGCGCCGCTTCACGGATCAGCAGGTTGCGGATGAACAGGGCGTGCCAGGCAGTTTCGGTAACGACGGTCACCCCCATGCGCTCGCTGGCGGCGGCTCCGGCGGACAGATCCTGACGGCGCAGGCGCTTGCCGGTGGCGTAGGTGAGCGCGTCGTCGAGCAGCAGGTCGAACGCTGCAGGGCTCAGCGAACGGGCATTTTCCCACCAGACATGGGGCGCCGCGAGCGCGTCGCGGACGATATATTTGTCCTGGGGGGAGCGGCCAGTGAAAATGCCCGTGGACACTGAAAGCGCGCCGGCTTCGGTCAGGCGGCCCTCACCGGCTGCCAGTGCTTCAGTCACCAATTCCGCCCGGTTGCCGCCGCGGACAATCTGCGCAACGCCGCCGAGGCGGCCCAGAATGCTCTCACTTCCAGCCATTTCGCCCTCTAGTTCAGTCACTTCAGCGTGTGCGTTGCATAGTCCGGAGCATGCCACGGGCGACAGCGGGCAATCGGTCTTACGACGGAAGTTTGAGCATCTGGGGCAAGCCTGCCCAAGGAATGGCAGGGGAAAGGCGTCTAGTGTATAGCAGTTGGGCGCCTTACATTCCGCGCAATTGTGGCAGCCTCCATTGCCACAATTGGCAGCCGCCTGGCCGCCCTGACAAACCTGTTTCAAGGAAAGGGTACCCGGATGCCTAAGATCGCCCTGGTGGACGATGACCGCAACATCCTCACTTCCGTCTCGCTGACACTCGAGGCCGAAGGCTACAACGTCTCTACCTATACCGACGGCGCATCGGGGCTCGAGGGCCTGACCTCGGACAAGCCGGATCTGGCCATTCTCGACATCAAGATGCCGCGCATGGACGGGATGGAACTGCTCCGCCGGCTGCGCCAGAAATCCGACCTGCCGGTGATTTTCCTCACCTCCAAAGACGAGGAAATCGACGAACTGTTCGGCCTCAAGATGGGCGCCGACGACTTCATCAAGAAGCCGTTCAGCCAGCGCCTGCTGGTCGAGCGTGTCAAATCGATCCTCCGCCGCTCGGCGCCGCGCGACGGCACTACCCCCGGCACGACCGAGCAGGTGCCATCCAAGGCCCTGATCGAACGCGGCAATCTGGTGATGGACGAAGAGCGCCACACCTGCACGTGGAAGGGCCAGCGCGTGACGCTGACCGTGACCGAGTTCCTGATCCTCCAGGCACTCGCGCTCCGTCCCGGCGTCGTCAAATCGCGCAATGCGCTGATGGACGCCGCCTATGACGACCAGGTGTATGTCGATGACCGCACCATCGACAGCCACATCAAGCGGCTGCGCAAGAAGTTCAAAGCCACCGACGACGATTTCGAGATGATCGAAACGCTCTACGGCGTCGGTTACCGCTTCAAGGAACAATAAGGCACAACAGCCGTGGCCGTGACCGGACAAGACCTGCCGGGCCTCAGCAAGCCGAATGCAAGGCGAGGACGCCGCACCAGCGCGGCGTCCGAGTTTGCCGCGTCGGCATGGCTACGGCTCGTCAAAGCGTGGAAATTCGTGCAGCGCATCCTGGCGCTGACGATCTTTTCGTCGCTCACCCGGCGCATCGTGGTGCTCAACCTCGTGGCGCTGGCAGTGCTGGTCACCGGCATTCTTTATTTGAACCAGTGGCGCGCCGGGCTGATCGATGCCCGCGTGCAGTCGCTGCGCGTGCAAGGCGAAATCATCTCCGCCGCGATTGCCGCTTCGGCGACGGTGGACAGCGACGTGATCCAGATCGATCCCGAACGGCTGCTGCAACTGAACACCGGCGCGGGCACCGACGGGACCGGCTACTTCGATCCGAACCTCGAATTCCCGATCAACCCGGAACGCGTTGCGCCGCTGCTTCGCAATCTCGTGACACCAACCCGCACGCGGGCCCGCATCTACGACCAGGGCGGGTTCATGATCCTCGACTCGTCGACGATCTTCCAGCGCGGCGAGGTGATCCGCTCCGGCAAGCCGGTGAGCCGCTCGGACTGGCTGACCACCATCATGAGCTGGGTGCCGGGCGACAATTTCCCGCCCTACATGGAATATGGGGTGGACGAAGGGACGCGCTATCCCGAAGTCGCGGCCGCGCTGAGCGGTGCGCCGGCGGATGTGGTGCGCGTCGATGCCAACCATCAGCTGGTGATCTCGGTCGCGGTGCCGGTACAGCGCCTGCGCCAGACCGTCGGCGTGCTGCTGCTGTCGACGCAGCCGGGCGAGATCGACTCGATCGTTGCGAGCGAGCGCTGGGGCGTGCTGCGCATCGCGTTGGTCGCGGCGGCGGTGACGATCATCCTGTCGCTGCTGCTCGCGAGCACAGTTGCCGGTCCGCTGCGGCGGCTGTCGGAAGCGGCCGAGAAGGTGCAGACCTCAATGAACAGCCGCGAGGAGATTCCGGACTTCACCTATCGTACGGACGAGGTGGGCCACCTGTCGCGCTCGCTGCGGGCGATGACGTCGGCGCTCTACAACCGCATCGAGGCGATCGAGCGTTTCGCGGCAGACGTGGCGCACGAGCTCAAGAATCCGCTGACGTCATTGCGATCCGCGGTCGAGACACTGCCGCGCGCCAAACGCGCCGAGGATCGCGAACGGCTCAATGCGATCATCCAGCACGATGTGCGCCGGCTCGACCGGCTGATCTCCGATATCTCCAATGCCAGCCGCCTCGATGCGGAGCTGGCGCGCGAAAGCGCGGAGCGCGTCGATTTCGTCAAGCTGTGCGAAGCGATGGTGGCGATCCAGGCGGACCTCGCCAGTTCGCGCAAGGTCAATGTCGTGATGGCGCCGCAGGAGGGCCGCTTCCCGGCGGTGGCGCTCGGCCATGACAGCCGGCTGGCGCAGGTGGTCAGCAATTTCCTCGACAATGCGGTGTCATTCTCGCCGGAGGGCGGCACGGTGACGGTGGCGATCGTCACCACCGAGACCAAGCTGCGCGTCACGGTGACCGACGAAGGGCCGGGCATTCGCGGCGACATCTCGCGCATCTTCCAGCGGTTCTATACCGACCGGCCGGACGCGGAGCATTTCGGCGATCATTCCGGGCTGGGGCTCGCGATCTCCAAGCAGATCATCGAGGCGCATGGCGGCACGATCAGCGGCGACAATCGCAGCGACCGTTCGGGTGCGCAGTTCTCGTTCACGCTCAACCGCGCGCCGCAGGAACGCATGCGCAAGTGAGCCGCGAGAATATCCACGCAACGGGCCTCGTGCTCGACGGCGTCGGCATTCTCATTCGTGGACCGTCAGGCGCCGGCAAATCCATCCTCGCACTGGCGCTGCTCGACGAGTGGGAAGCGCGCGGCGGTGCCGCGATGCTGGTCAGCGACGATCGTGTCGAGATCGAGCGCGTCGGGGATGGGCTCGCGATGCATGCGCCGAAAGCCATTGCAGGGCTGATCGAGTTGCGGGGACGCGGCATCGTCCGGCGCGCGCATGTCGAAAGTGCGCCGTTGCATCTCGTCGTCGATCTTGTGCCGGTGATCGAACGGATGGTGGAGGAAAGCGCCCTGCTCACCGAGTTGTGTGGCGTGACACTGCCGCGTTGTCCGGTGCCGCAGGCCGGTCTCATCGACAGCCGCCATCAATTGCTGCTGATCCGCGAAGTCCTACGCAACTTGCCCAACGCAAGCGGTCGCGGGGCCGTACCGCGGCAAAAAACCACTTGAATCCAGCGGGTCACAAGGCAAGAGTCTGCGGCGCGGATCACCCTGGGCGGGGCGCCCGAAGGATTGCTGTATGATCGGTATCGTTCTGGTGACGCATGGCGCCCTAGCCGTGGAGTTCAAATCCGCTCTCGAACATGTCGTGGGGCCGCAGGAGCAGGTGGAAGCCGTCTGCATCGGTCCCGATGACGACATGGAAGTGCGCCGCGAAGACATCATCAAGGCGGTGGGCAAGGCCAATACCGGCGACGGCGTGGTGATCCTCACCGACATGTTCGGCGGCACCCCATCCAATCTCGCGATCTCGGTGATGAAGAGCGTCGAGGCCGAGGTGATCGCGGGAGTGAACCTGCCGATGCTGGTGAAGCTGGCGCGCGTGCGCTCCGACATGGAGATCAAGCAGGCGGTGACGATCGCCGCCGAAGCGGGCCGCAAGTACATCAACGTCGCCAGCGAGTCGCTCGGGGGCTAGGGATTTGGCGGTTAACCACTCGCTGCTAACATGATGCCCATGGACACAGCCGCGAATGCCGGCCGGGCGCTGGCGCAGCAGATGACCATCGTCAACCGTAAGGGTCTGCATGCCCGTGCGTCGGCTCGCTTTGTGCGCATGGCCGAATGTTTCGACGCCGAGATCAAGGTGGTCAAGGACGGCACGAGCGTCGCCGGCAATTCCATCATGGGTTTGATGATGCTGGGCGCCGGACCGGGCTCGACCATCCTGGTGCAGGCCACGGGCAAGCAGGCGCGCGAGGCGCTCGACGCCATCACGACGCTCGTCAAAAACGGTTTCGACGAAGACGACGACGGCGCGGCGCCGGGCGACTGACGGAACTGGCGCCGGTTAACAGCCGTTGCTGCCTGCACATGGTTTGGCTCAAAGCGGCGGGACGGCTGATGCGGCGGGTTCTCGGCATGCTTGGCGGGCTGTTTGTCGGCTTCGCTTTTGCACAGTTTCCAGAGTATGCGCAGCAATATCAGCAGCGCCTCGGCGGTGCCGTGGATGAGTTGCGGATCATCGTCGAGGACTTCGATCGCGGGGCGAATGCGTTCGGTCTCAACCGCGAGGAGGCGCTGGCCCGCTTTGCGGAAAACGGCGACGGTTTCATCGTCGATCGCGGCCTCGCCATGCAGCGCACTATCCAGCGCTACGAGAAACTCAATGCCGACCTGTCGCTGATCCAGACCGCCTCGCCGATCGAGCGCGTCGGCCTGTTGCCACGCTATCTCGACAGCGATGTGGCGCAGAAGGCGCTGGCGAATTTCAATGCGGGCGTTCCGTTCACGCCGGAAGGTCTGGCATGGGCGGCGGCCGGGTTCCTGATCGGCTTTTCGGCGCTGCTCGCCATCGTCAACGTGCTGCTGCTGCCGTTCCGCTGGCGGCGCGGCGAACTGCCGGGACCGGCTCGCCTGCCAAGGCGCGCCGGGACATAAAGACTTCTTTATGTCCCCATTGCCCGCGCGGCTTTGCGCGGTTATAAGCGCGCCAAATCCAAATCCCGCCGGAGCGCGCCAAATGGCCAATAACGACTATGCCGTCAAAGACATTTCCCTTGCCGATTACGGACGCAAGGAGATCGGCATGGCCGAGATCGAAATGCCGGGGCTGATGGCCATCCGCGAGGAATATGCCGGAGCACAGCCGCTCAAGGGTGCGCGTGTCGCGGGCT
This sequence comes from Devosia sp., assembly GCA_040081185.1. Classification (GTDB taxonomy): domain Bacteria; phylum Pseudomonadota; class Alphaproteobacteria; order Rhizobiales; family Devosiaceae; genus Devosia_A. Next base: position 10,765 of record JBEBHC010000079.1, read on the forward strand.
CGCTGCACATGACGATCCAGACCGCGGTGCTGATCGAGACCCTCAAGGCACTCGGCGCCGATGTGCGCTGGGTCAGCTGCAATATTTTCTCGACACAGGACCACGCCGCCGCGGCCATCGCCAAAGCCGGCATCCCGGTGTTCGCCCATAAGGGCGAGACGCTGCAGGAGTACTGGGATTTCACCGACCGGATGATGGACTGGGGCAATGGCGAAACCCCGAACATGATCCTCGATGACGGCGGCGATGCCACCATGCTGGTGCTGACCGGCGCCAAGGCCGAGACCGACCGGTCGATCCTGAGCAAGCCGGGCAACGAGGAAGAAGAAATCTTCTCTGCGACGATCAAGAAGCGCCTGGCGAAGTCGCCGAACTTCTACTCGAAGATCCGCGCCGCGATCCGTGGTGTCAGCGAAGAAACCACTACCGGCGTGATGCGGCTCTATCAGCTGCAGGAGAAGGGTGAACTCCCCTTCCCCGCCATCAACGTCAATGACAGCGTCACCAAGTCGAAGTTCGACAACAAGTACGGTACGCGTGAGTCGCTGGTCGACGCGATCCGTCGCGGCACCGATGTGATGCTGGCCGGCAAGGTCGCGATCGTGTGCGGCTACGGCGATGTGGGCAAGGGCTCCGCGGCATCGCTGCAGGGCGCCGGCGCACGTGTGCTGGTCACCGAGGTCGACCCAATCTGTGCGCTACAGGCGGCAATGGACGGGTTCGAAGTGGTCACGCTCGAAGATGCGGCGAGCCGTGCCGATATCGTGGTGTCGGCCACCGGGAACAAGGACATCATCACCGTCGATGCCATGCGCCAGATGAAGGACATGGCGATCGTCTGCAACATTGGGCACTTCGACAACGAGATCGATGTCGCGGGCCTGCGCAACTACAAGTGGACCAATGTGAAGCCGCAGGTGGACATCATCGAGTTGAGCTCGGGCAAGCGCGTCGTGCTGCTGTCCGAAGGCCGCCTCGTGAATCTCGGTAACGCCACGGGCCATCCGAGCTTCGTGATGTCGGCCTCGTTCTCGAACCAGACGCTGGCGCAGATCGAATTGTGGACCAACGGCAAGAACCTCGAGCACAAGGTGCATGTGCTGCCCAAAAAGCTCGACGAGAAAGTCGCGGCGCTGCATCTCGCCAAGCTCGGCGCCAAGCTCACCGAACTGACCAAGCCGCAGGCCGATTATATCGGCGTGTCGCAGAACGGCCCGTTCAAGTCTGAGCACTACCGCTACTGAGCTCGACAATTCCGTCGAATGACCTGAGGCCGCGCAGGCACACTGCGCGGCCTTTTCGTCTCGACTCGCGCCAAGGCCATGGCTCGGACCGGCAGCGGCGCTTTGCGTGCTCGGGGCGCAACAGTCGGCAGGCCAAGTGGTCGGCGTTAACGAAGCGTTCCTGCTTCGCCCCGTGGTCAATCCCTTGCCGATTCGATTTGCCCGCTATGCACAGCCACGAGGACTCTTTTGCCCGAGTCGCCGCCTCGTTATGGTGGTTTTGATTCGGGGGCGCCCCCCGCGCATTACGCGGCTGGGCAACGGGTCACGGTCTTCGCCAGCGTTTTCCGGCGGTTGAGTTGGCTCTCTCGGGGGAGAGGGCCGAGTTAGCGGGTTCAACGTTGGGGTTAGGCATGCCGGGCGGTTTCCGCACAGGTTTACGATTCGTGCGCGTTACGGCGGCACCCGGGGCGTTGTTCGCAGCCTCCCCCGCTCTTGCTCAAGGGGTGAATGCCGCAAGCCTGTCGAGCCCGTTTCCGCTCGCCATGCTGCTGGGCGCCGGTGCGGTGGCCATGGTGGTTACCGTCATCATCCGGTCCATCCTGCGCGAGGGCAAGGACCGCCAGCGCCAGGCCAGCGATCAGGTCGCGGCATTGCGCGCGATGGTGGACGACTACGAAGCGCTGCTTAGCGGCACGCGCGAGGCCACCATCATCTGGACCGAGCGCTCCAGCGGGCCGAAATTTCTGGGGCAGACGGCGGCGCTGCTGCCGGCCGGGCGGCGGCCCGAGGCAATCCTCGACTTCGCCAGCTGGCTCGTCGATGCCGATGCGCAAAAGCTGATCACCGCGCTCGAAGCGCTGCGGGTGCGCGGCCACGGTCTCGAACTCACACTGCGGGCCCGTGACGGCCGGACGATCCGGGCCAATGGCTGGGTGCTGGGGGGCGGTGCCGCGCTGCGGCTCCACCCGGCGCAGGCGGATGTGGCGGGACTCTCCAACACCAATGAGCGGCTCGACGCCGCACAGGCCGTGCTGGCCGCGCTCGACGAGCCGGCCTTCCTCACCGACGAACGCGGCGCGATCAGCTTTGCCAACCCGGCCTATCGCACGCTCGCGGCGAGCCTGGGCAAGAACGACATGCTGCCCGACGCACTGGCGCGGGCCAGCGGGCGCAGCGTCGTCGGCATCGCCACCGCCGCCGGCAAGGGCGGATATCTGCGACCTGCAGCGGTTGCGCCACGGCCCGCCGAAGCGCCTGGGCAGGCGCATCTCAATGCCATCATCAATGCGCTGGCGACGCCGATCGCGATCTTCGGCGCGGCGCGTGAGCTGGTGCATTTCAACCCGGCCTATGCAGCGCTCTGGCAGCTCGACCCGAAATGGCTGAAGCCGGGCATGGACGAGCGCGCCATTCTCGACCGGCTGCGGACCGACGGCATGCTGCCGGCCGAGCCCGACTACCAGGCGTGGCGGGCGCGGCATCTGCAATCGTATCAAATGACGCGACCGCGCGACGAGGACTGGCACCTGCCGAACGGCCGCACCATCGAGGTGATCGCGGCGCCGGCCGGAGCGCAGGGTGGGGTGATCTACGTCTTCGAGGACATCACCGACCAGCTCAAGCTGAAGTCGGAACATCGCACGCTGATCGATGTGCAACGCTCGACGCTGAACGCCCTGAGCGAGGGCGTGGCGGTGTTCGGCACCAATGGACGGCTGACGCTCAGCAATCCGCGCCTGTCAACGCTGTGGAAGCTGCCGACCAATCTGCTCGAAACCAATCCGCATATCGACCAGATCATCGGCGCAGTGGCGCAGACGCTGCCTGCGGACGGCACGACAATCTGGCGCGACCTCAAGCGCGGCATCATCGACCTTAACCCGACCCGCACCGACCAGCAGGGCCGTATCTCGCGTGCCGACGGACGGTTGCTCGACTACGCCATCACGCGCCTGCCCGACGGGCAGACGATGATGAGCTTTGTCGACGTGACTGAGATTGCGAACTATCAGCGCGTGCTCAAGGAGCGCAACGAAGCCCTGATCACCGCGGATCGGCTGAAGGATGCGTTCGTGCAGAACGTTTCCTACGAGTTGCGTTCGCCGCTTACCAACATCATCGGCTTTTCCGACCTGCTCTCGTCCGAGAGCGTGGGGCCGCTCACCGACAAGCAGCGCGCCTATGCCGGCTATATCCGCGCCTCAAGCGTGACGCTGGGTGTGCTGATCGACAACATCCTCGATCTCGCGACGGTCGATGCGGGCATCGCTGAATTGCGCATCGAAGAGCAGAACGTCGCCGCGCTGGTCGAGAAGGCGCGTGCCGGACTCGCAGCAACCTTTCCCGATGTCGATGGGCAGAAGCCGCTCAACCTGGTGTTCGAAGTGCCGCCCGACCTGGGGCCGCTGCAGGTGGACGGCACGCGCATCGTGCAGGTGCTCTACAACCTGCTCTCCACCGCAGCGCGATTCTCCGAGCCGGGTGGGCTGGTGAAGCTGCGCGTCGCCGATATCGGGGACCGCATGGTCTTCACGGTGGAAGACGAAGGCGCGCAGATGAACGAGGAAATGCGTGCAGCGATGCTGCAGCAGGTCGATTCGACGATTTCCGGCCGCCAGCGCGGCGCAGCGCTGGGGCTCGCCATCGTCAAGACATTCGTGAACCTGCACGGCGGGATCATCACCGTCGAGAAACGCGAACCGCGGGGTAGCCGGGTCATCGTCACCCTGCCCCGCCTGCACCGGATGGCGGGGGCGACGGCGGCGGAGTAATTCTGCCTTCCGCTTTGTGCCCACGCCCGAGAATGCTATCCCGGTGCGGTGGGTATCGAACGCATTTTCCTAGCCGATGACGCAGCCACCGCGGCGCTTGGCGCACGGCTCGCAAGCGAGCTGGCGCCGGGCGATCTGGTTCGGTTGGCAGGCGGGCTGGGGGCGGGGAAAACTGCGCTGGCGCGCGCCTTGATCCGCGCGCTTGCCGGCGATCAGCGCCTCGATGTGCCGTCGCCGAGTTTTGCGCTGGTCCAGCCCTACGACACGCCGGCCGGTCCGGTGCTGCATGCCGATCTCTACCGGCTGGCGGGCGAACGCGAGATCGACGAACTCGGGCTCTTCGACAGCGACCGCGCCATCGTCATCGTCGAGTGGCCGGAGCGGGCGCCTGACCTCGCGGCGCGTGCCGATGTCGCCGTTACGCTGAGCATCCCAGCAGATGGAAACGGGCGCATCGTGGAGATAGCGCGATGAGCCGGCGCGGACTCTATTCCATCGCGCCGCATGCGCCGTTCCTCGCAACGCTGGCGGACCGCGTTCTCGACGGCACATTGCTCAAGGGCTGGCCGCGCGAGGGCGCGTTCTGGCTCAGCGACATCACGATCAT
>JBEBHC010000461.1:0-1010 GCA_040081185.1 Devosia sp.
GGTCCGCCTCGCAGGCCGTGCAGGTGCAGGGCGGGCACTACCTCGTGCTGCTCGACACACGCGAGGCGGACCTGGTCTGCGACTTCATCACCGCGTCGCATCCGCCGGGCAGCGACGCCCGCGCCGCGCTGCTCGAACGGTTCCGCGACGCGTGTTCCCCGGGCTTCGACCCGGACCTGCACCTCGACCGCATCGGCTGCGCCAACCAGACCACGATGCTCAGCACGGAGTCGTTCGCCATCGGCGAGCAGTTCCGCGCCGCGATCCGCCAGCGCTACGGCGCCGCCGCCGAAGCGGCACATTTCCGCGCCTTCGACACCATCTGCAGCGCCACCCAGGACCGGCAGGACGCGGTGCTGGCGATGCTGGCGGATCTGTCGCTCGACGCGATGATCGTCATCGGCGGCTACAACAGCAGCAACACCTGCAATCTGGCGCGCATCTGTGCCGAGAAGGTGCCCACGTATCACATCGCGGATCCGAGCGGCCTCGTTTCTGCCGCCGAAATCCGCCATCGCGACGCCCGCACCAAGGCCGAGGTGGTCTCGACCGGCTGGCTGCCCTCCGGCCCGATCGCGATCGGCCTCACGTCCGGCGCCTCGACGCCCGACAATCTCGTCGAAGCCGTGGTCAAGGCCCTCACCGCGTTCACGGCCGAGGCGGCTGTGGGCGTGGCGCCGTAAACGGGGCCTGTCCCCCGGTCGTAATCCAGACAGACCCATGCCACGGCACCTCACGCTCCCCGTCTGCGCCGTCGTCGCCGCGGTGCTCCTCTTCGGAAGCCCGGCACCAGCCGCCGCCCAGAGCTTCAAGTGGTGGCAGCACGAGAAGTTCCAGCGCGAGCTGGTGCTCTCGCCCGAGCAGGTCACGCGCCTCGAAGAGATCTTCCAGGCCGCCGGGCCCGCCATGCGCACCAACAAGGCCGCGGTCGACAGGCTCCAGTCCGAACTCTCCGCCATGGTGCGGGATGCCCGCGCCGACGACGCGACGGCGACCGAACTCATCATCCG
>JBEBHC010000080.1:0-15324 GCA_040081185.1 Devosia sp.
GGCGGCGACGCTCGCGCGGCGGTGGCGCGCGCATGTGGAGCGGCGGGCGCTGCTGCTCGCGCGGCTGACGGAGCTGGTGCTGGCGCTCAATGCGGAGGCGATGGTGCCCGTTCTGCTGAAAGGTGCGCGGTCGCTTTGGACCGGTGAGCCCGAATGGCGATCGATGCGCGATCTCGACGTGCTGGTGCCGGGCGAGGCGCAGGAGCGCGCGCAGGCGATGGCGCGCGAGATGGGCTACACCGAGTGGCACGAGCAGGGGAAAGGCTTCCATCACGGCACCAACCTCTACCGGCCGGACATGCCGGGCTGGATCGAAATCCACCGGCGGGCGGCGACAGGGGCGGCCGATATCCTGCTGCCGACGCCGCAACTGGTCGAGACCAGCGTGAGTATCGTGCGGGGCGGAGCGGAGGCGAAGGTGCTGCGGCCGGACTATGACCTGCTGCATGCGCTGGCGCATCATCATCTCGGGCATCGCGGCGCGCGGGACGGCGTGATCGACCTCAAGGGGCTGGTCGAGTTCGCGGATCAGTTCGCGCGGCTCGGCGATGACGAGCGGGTGGCGCTGGGTGAGCTGGTGGCGCGCGATCCACGCCGGATTGCCATGCTCGACCTGTGGCTGGCGTCAGCGCACGAGCGGCTTGGGCTCACGATACGGGCGCCGTTCGCGCTGGTGGCCGATGCAGAACGGCGCGCGAGGCGCATCGCTCAAGGCGGCAGCGGGACGGCCGGAAACATCGTGAGCGAGATCGGCCTCGCAACGAATGGCGAGCGGTTGCGCCGTGCTGTTGGCGGACAGAGTCTGAAAGGGCGAATGCGTCTGCGCTTCAGGATTTTTCGATCGGTATTTCGCGTTGCGAAGCTGCGGGGAGCCCTCCGAGGGCCACGGCCCTGACGCGATAGGACAGGTTGTCGGGCGCGAGTGCCGAGGCCATCGCGAAGGCGCGTCCGGCTTCCTGTTTTCGGCCGAGCTTGAGAAGGGCGATGGCCCGAAGCTCGTGGGCATACTCCCCGAAGATGCGGCGGTCGAAAGCGATGTTGGGGTCGGTGCCGCCGGCTTCGCCGGTCGCAATCAGCGCGTCGAGGACGGCGATGGCCTGCTCGGGCTCACCACGTTCGACCAGAATGCGGGCCCGAAAATGCTGCAGCGAAGGCTGGCGGGGATAGAGCGCGAGCCCGGCTTCGATGGTCGGTAGCGCATTCCCGCCTGCCGTGTGCTCCAGAGTGGCCACCGTAAGGGCCATCATCGAGCCGATGGCGTGCTCGATAGGGGAAGAGCGAGTGCGGGCGAGCGCCATGCCCTGCCTCGCCGTGGCGAGTGCTTCTTCGACCTCGCCCAGACCGGAAAGTGTGCGCGCCAGATCGTGCCAATAATAGGTGCGGTCGGGGTTCGCAGCGATGGCGGCACGCAACAACGGCAGGTTTCGCTTATGCTTGCGAGTGAGGTCGCCCTCGTAGCCGAGATGCACAATCTCTGCCGGGCTCGGGGCGACGCGAACGCCGTTCTCCTTGACGAGCCGATCGAGATCGGGGAGCAGGGTTTCATGCATGCTGCCCCGGAAGCGGAGACGGGGATCGTTCCGGAACAGGCGGAGCTCGCGATAGGGGGTAGCGTTCACTGTGGGACGGAACTGCACGCGCCCGGCGAAGACGTTGTCGCCGTCGAGGCCGGACGCGATGGTCGTGCCTTCAGGGAGCGTCAGCCGCTCGTCGGCATCGATGTAGAGGAGCCAGTCGCCGGTTGCTGCTGCGATGGCCTCGTTGCGGGCCCAGGCAAAGTCATTGCGCCACTCGCGCTCGATCAGCGTGGCGCCGAAGTCTCGCGCAATGTCACGGGTACGATCGACCGAGCCGGTGTCGACGACAACGATCTCGTCGACCTTGCCGGAAATAGACAAGAGGCACCCCTCGAGGAATGCCTCTTCATCACGAACGATAAGGGTGGCCGAGAACCGGATCGGTTCAGGCAACTGAACTTAGGTCAGGAGCAGGTTTCAAGCCACTCCTCAGGAGCGCCTTCGTACTGGTTCGAGCAGAAGCCCTCAGGCGGCGGCGGAACCACGACGGCACCCAGCGCGCCACTGATGCCGAACGAGGCGACGACAGGCGCCACAAACACGCCAGCGACCAGCCGTTTCAACGTCGCGCGCTTGGCAGCGTCGACCTCATTGAGTACCGGCTCGATGTCCCGTTCCATGTCAGCCAAGGCAAATCCCCCAAAATCAACGCGCCATTCATTTCTCGACTCGTCCCGTCAGTCAAGGCGGTGGCTATTCACAAGGTGAGTTTCTGCCTCCGGCAGGCTGCCGACGCGCAGGGAATAGGCGGGCGTTGTTGCGGCAAGGACACGCAGCCGGGCGGCTTCGGCGGCCGGGCTGCGACCGGTGAAGTAGCATTGCGCCATCAACCCGGCGAAGGCCTCGTCCACCCCGATGCGGCCGAGGACCGACCGGCCCCCGTGGTTGGCCGCGAGGAAGACCACACCGTCGAGCCTGCCTTGCCGGATGATCCAATCCTGCCCGAGGGCTACCGGCGAAATGGCGTGCAGGGTTTCGCCATACCAAGCGGTGACGCTTGGAAAGTCGTCCGGAGACAGGCCGACGAGGGGGAAGCTGCCCTGCTTGACGCGCAGCGTCCGTGGCCGGGCGATGACGCCCTGCGGCAGCAGGATCAGGTGTTCGTCGCCTTCGAAACGGTGCCCGCGCAGCGTCAGGTAGAGCGACAACGTGGTCTTGCCGTTGGTTTTGCCGCCAACGATCAGCAGGCGCCTGCCGCCGATGATCATGGTTGCGCCATGCATCATGGGATAGGCGCCGTGCGATTGCCGATTGTCCCAATGCATCATGACGTGAAGATGCGAGATGAGACGGCTTGCCGCCCCCTCGAGCAAGGCGCCGTGCGGCAGCCGGCAGCGCAGGAAACCGCCCTTGCGCTCCACCACGATATCGAACGGCTCCAGTTCGAACCCTTCGATCTCGGGTTTGATTTCGACGAAGCGGCAGGCCTCGCGCGAGGCGTCATCGGGCAGGTGGATCCGGTATTCGCGGCGCAGCGTGCGGATGATCAGGGGGTCGGTCGTATCAAATCCTCGTCGAGCAGGGAGCGCAGGCATTGCGCGACTTCGGTCACGGGCGCTTCGGGCAGATCGTACGAGTCCTTGAGGAAATCCTCGATCTGTCCCACCGTCTGCGACATGCCGCAGAGTTCGAAGACGACGACCGCGGTGGGATTGAGGAAATGTACCCGTTCGCGGGCCGTCTGGTAGATCACCCGGCCATCGGGAACTTCGCTGACTTCCAGCCCCTCGATGGGCTTGAAGGACAGGGTGCGATCGAACGTCTCCAAAACACGGCTCTCCGAAAATCAGCGCGCCAGAGGCGCGAGCAGACCGGCAAATGACCGGCTCAACTGCTCTATGACAATGGTCCTGTCATAGTAAGTGCCGACGGCGGCGCTGGCCAGACCGGCGCGCAGGCGCCGCTCGGCGGGCCGTGCCAGGGCATCGGCGATGGCGGCGGCGAAGGCTTCGGCATCTTCGGCGAGCCACATGGCGCTGTCGGTGCCGAAAGACAGGCCCGCGGCCGCCAATGGCGTCGAGATGATGGGGACGCCGAAGGCTGCGGCCTCCATGAGCTTGATGCGGGTGCCTCCGCCGCTGTGCAGCGGCGCGATGGCGAGGGTGGCGCTGGCATAGGCACCTGCGACGTCCTTCACCGCGCCGAGCACCTCGATACCGGCACGCCCGTGTTGCTGGTGCAGATCGGGCGGGATGTCGCGGCCGGCGAGCAGCAGGCGCGGTGCCGGGTTGATCGATGTCAGCTTCGGCCACACTTCGCGGATGAACCAGCGCATGCCGTCGGCATTGGGGGCATAGCCGAATGCGCCCACGAAGAGCAGGGTTCGGCCGTCGTCGCGGTGCGGCGTTTCGGCGGGCACATGCACGGCGTTGTTGATGGTTTCGAGTGCGATGCCGGGATGGCCCTGTTGCAGGCGTGCGGCATCGGCGGGACCGGAGATGAAGAAGCGGGTGACGGCCGGCATGAGCGACGACAGAAGCCTCGTCTCGGCCTCCGCTTCGGCATCGGCCCAATCCGGCGCGACGCCGGCCTGGGCCCCGCTGCGCCACGACCAGGCATCGTCTTCATCGAGGTCGAGGGTCTTGAGCGGCGCCTTCACGCCGGCGATGGCGGCGCCGAGGTAGAGACGCCCGACATGCAACAGCGTTGGTGGATGGGCGGCGGCGATGGCGGCGATCTCGTTGAGCACCGGAGACGAGAGGCGGCTGTGCCGAGTGCCGCGGCCGAGTCGGCGGAACTGCGCAAGGCGCTCCGCCGGATCGGCGATGCGCATGATGAGCGAGAGGTGCGTGTCGGCTTTGCCGGTGAGGTCAAGAACGGTGGTGGCGACACCGAGCTCATCGGGCAACGCTGTCGTCGCCGGAGGCGGGCCGAAGGCGGGGACGATGACGAGATGTGTGTCGGCGACCCGAGAGAGCGCCTCGAGAAACATGCCGAGGCGCATGGCGAGGCCGTTGCCGGTGCGGGCGGGGACCGACGGCGCGACAAAGAGGGCGGTGGGTTCAGCCATCCCTGTTGTCGCGCACGCGTTCGTAGCCCAAACGCATCACTGCCTCATCGACGACGACGGGACCGAAAGAGGGTCCGCCGTTGAACGTAGCGATGACGCGCCCGAGGATATCGGCGTGCTTGTGTGCGGCGAGGCCGGCGAGCGTCTCGATGCGGCGGCGCATGCCGGGGTCGGCTCGCCCGAGCATTTCGAGGGCGGCTGCGAGCCTCTCCCGGTCGCCGGCATCGGCGAGCGTCGTCGCGAGCAAGGCATCGACAAGCCCGGGCGCCGCGGCCGGCGCCGGCTGTTCGTTCAGCACGGGAAGCAGGTTTACGGTGGCAGCGGGATGCCGCGGACGGTGGCCCGACCAGGCGCCGTCGGGACGCTCGGTGAAGGTGTAGGTCAGGCGGGCGCCATCGTTGAAGGAGAGGACGATCTGCCCACCGCGCTCCTCGCACCACCAGTTCTGGCGGTCGAAGTCGCGGCCCTCGCGGAATTCGCCGTGGGGCGCGAGCGTCACGATGGGCCGGTAGCTGTCGGCGACCATCTCGATGGCGAAGCGCGCGCCGGCAAGGGCCTCCTCGCGCGCGCGTGCGGCGGCCGTCCGGTCCGGCGGATTGAAGATGCGGCCGTTCCAGCGGCGGCGCAGATCCTCCAGCGCGTCGCGGCATGGCTCGAAATGCTGGAACCCCTCGACCACATCGGGCTCGGCGCTGTATTCCCACTTGGCGTTGGTGCGATGCTGGAAGATCAGCTTGCCGTCAAAATCGCGCTGAAAGAGGACGCGCTCGTTGGAGAACGGCTGGTGCGGGATCTGGCTGAACGCGGCACCCACCAGTTGCCAGGCGAGCAGGAACGTATCCTTGTCGCCATAGATGATTTTGTAGAGTTCATCGGCGTGCTGGTTGAGCGTGACGGTTGCATTGAGGGCGCGCCAGTGGCGGCGCTTGTCGACCAGCACCTGGCCGCTCTCGAGCGATGGCCGCGCGTGCGGCGCCAGGCCCATCCGCTCCCAGATGGGATTGCCGGCGCGCAGCCTGACGATGTCGGGCCAGAAGACCGCGCCGGTGTCGCGATATTGCGGCCAGTCGAAGACGATCGCCGGATCGGTGACCGGCACCTGATCGGCATCGAGCAGCAGGACTTCGGCGAACTTCGAGTGGAGGATCGAAAAGGGCTTGAGTTGCCAGCCATCGCTGGCGGTCGCGCCTTCGCGGCGGAGGATCGGTTCGGCATCAATGACGTCGACATCGAGTTCGCGCAGCAGGCTGCGCATCAGGGGCGACAGTTCGGCGGCGCCGAAGTGCCAGACTTCGATGGGCAGGGTGCTGTGCAGCGTGTTTCGGAGCACCCGGAGCAGGACGTAGGCGTTGGTGAAGATGCGCGCGCCGCCGGCGGCGATGACGATGCCGCGTCCATCGTAGCGTCCGGCGGGATAGTCGCTATGCTGCGTGCGCAGTTGCGACGCCAGGGCGGCCAGGGTGTCGTGCGCAGCGTCGGCGGATTTCATGCCGGGCTTTATGCAGAGGGGCCTCCCCCGGTGCAAGGGGCGAGCCAGATGGGGAAACGGATATCGCAATGCCGGGTGAGACAAGGCCGTCGGTTCTGATCCTGACGCCGATGAAGGACGCAGTGCGGCATCTGCCGCGTTACGCGTCGCTGCTCGAGGGGCTGGACTGGCCGCGGGAGCGGTTGTCGCTGGGCATCCTCGAAGGCGACAGTGCCGACGGGACTTTCGAGATGCTCACCGGCATGACGGGGCGGTTCGAGAGCCGGGTGTCACGGTTCACGCTGATGCAGCGGAGTTTCGGGTTCCGCATGCCGGCGGGCGTGCCGCGGTGGTCACCAGCCTATCAGCAGACGCGGCGGCAGATTTTGGCGCGGGCGCGCAATCATCTGCTGTTCGGAGCGCTGCGCGACGAGGACTATGTGCTGTGGATGGACTGCGATCTCGAGACCTATCCGCCGGATGTGCTGTCGCAACTGGTGGGGTCCGGGCTCGATATCGTGATGCCGCACTGCACGACGACGGGCGGCGCGACGTTCGATCACAATGCGTGGGCGGACAAGGGGCGGAGCAATTTCGCGTCGCGGCCGGACGCGGCGCGCATCCGGCTCGACTCGGTCGGCGGGACGATGCTGCTGGTCCGCGCCGATTGTCACCGTGACGGGCTGATCTTTCCGCCGTTCCCCTACGGCAACGAGAGTGCGAAGGCGCGGGACGTGCATCCGGTGTGGAAGCGGGGCGAGATCGAGACCGAGGGGCTGGGCATCATGGCGGCGGATATGGGTCTGCAGTGCTGGGGCCTGCCGCAGGTGACGATCGTACACGCCGACGGCTAGCGGCTGAGGCCGATGCCGTAGATTTCGTCGATGCGGCCGGTCTGGGCGGCGAGCAGATGCTCGGCGACGACGACCTCGTAGGCCATGTCGGCGCTGGCGATGCGGGCCTCGGCGTAGGCGTTGAGCGCGGAGAGCTGGTCGAACACGGTGCGTTCGCCGAGTTCGCGCTCGGCTTTGACCCCCTCCAACACAGAGCGCGCCTTGGCCTCGGCGGATTTGGCTTGGGCTAGCCCCTGGCGCACGAGGCCGAGGCGGGCGAGCGCTGCGTCGACGCCGGCGAAGACGCCGTTCCGGGTGGCGTCGACTTCGAGATTGGCGGCGCGGAGCTCGACGGCCTTCTGCTTGCTCTGGGCGGCGACGCTGCCGCTTACCGGCAGGGGCAGCGAGAAGCGGATGAGGGCGGAGAAATCGGTCTCCTCCATTCCAGGCAGCTGGTAGTCGCCATCGCGGCTGGCTTCGAGATCGAAGGAGACGGAAGGCAGGTAGCCGGCGTCGGCGACATCCTTGTCGAGCGAGGCGGCGTCACGCAAAGCCAGGATGCGGGCGATGCGTGGATTGTTGGCGGCAGCGAGCGCTTCGGCTTCCGCCTGCGATTTGGGTAGCTGGCCGGCGATCGATTTGATCGCGCCGATGGTGGCCGGGGCGGCGCCGGTGATTTCGGCGAAGCTTTGCACGGCCTGGGCACGGTCGGCGGAGGCGGAGCGGCGGGCGACCTCGATGCCGCTGAGCTGCTGCTCGACCTGCTCGACATCGACCTTGCTGGCCGTGCCGGCGGTCTGCTCGGACCTGACGGCCGAGAGCAAGGCGCTGGCCGCGCCCGACTGATCCTTGCGAATGGCGATGATTGCATCGGCGTGACGAACCGAGGCGGAGGCCGCGACAAGATCGAGAATGCTTGAGGCCATCTCGTCGATGGCGGCCAGCTTGCTGGCTGCGGCGAGGCTGGACTGGGCGCGCGCCGCATTCAGGCCGCGCTGACCATCATAGACGGGCACGGACACACGCACGCCATAAGAATAGGGGTTGGCCTTGGTGTTGGCGATGCCGTAGGTGCCGCGGATGCCGGTTTCGCCGAACAGTTCGGCGCCAGGCCTGAGGGCGGCTCGGGCGACTTCGATCTTTTGTTCCTCGGCCTGCCAGCGGGTGAGCGCGGCGTTGACCGACGGCGCGCCGGTGACGGCGTCGCGGATCATGCGGGCAAAGTCACCGGAAGGCTTGCCGGTTTCCGCGATGGTCACGTCCGTTTCGGCGTCGCGCAGACAGGACGCCTGTGCGACGGTCACTGGCACGCAGCGCTCGACGTTGCTGACATGGACGTTGGAGGAAGAGGTAGCGCAGCCGGACAAGGCGATGGCGAGCAGGCCCGCGGCCGCCATGCGATCGATCCCTAAAACTGGAGCGCGCTGCATCGAACGGCCTTGATCAGTAAGGCGTTCAGGATCGGGGCTTATGGTTAAGAAGCCGATAAGGCGGGCGATGGACGTTGCAGAATGCAACGGTCTTTACCAAAGCTTAACTTTGCGTGCCCGGTGCCACAGGGCGGCGCTAGAACCGTTGCCATGCGGTGGCAAAAGATCATCTCCGGTTCCGGCTACAAGCCGCTCAACGACGCCTTTTCGGGCGCGCTGAAGTGGCTTGCGCTGTTCTCCGTGGCGGCAAACCTGCTGATGCTGGCAGTGCCGCTGCACATGATCCAGGTCTATGACCGGGTGCTGCCGGCCAAGGGCTATGAGACGCTGTTCTATCTTACGTTGCTGGTCGTCGTGGCGCTCGGCATCTTCGGGCTGATCGAGGCGCTGCGCTCGGTGATCGCGCAAAAGCTGAGCGCGAAATACGAGCTGGTGGCGGCGCCGGCGCTGCTGACCGGCAGCTTCCTGTCACGCGCCGATGCCGATGCGGCGGGCGCCATGCGCCAGGTCGGGCAGGTTCGGCAGATGCTTGGATCGCGCAACTTCGTCAACGTGTTCGACCTGCCGTTTGCGCCGGTCTTCCTGCTGCTCACTTTCGCGCTGCACTGGGTGCTTGGCGTGATGACGCTGGTGGGCGGTCTGGTGCTGTGCGCTATCGCCTGGCTCAACAATCGTGCGCTGGGTGACGCGACCGATCGTGCGTCGACCCACAACAATCAGGCGCTGCGCTTTGCGTCTGTTGCACTGCGCCAGAACGACGATGTACGCGCAATGGGCATGACCGGCGCGATGATCGATCGCTGGGAGGCCGATGCACTGGCCGCGATCGGCGAGAACGATCGCGCAGCGAGCATCAATGCATTCTGGTTCGGGGTCACGCGGTTCGTCCGCCAGACCCTGCAGGTGCTGACGCTTGCGACGGGCGCTTACCTGGTGCTCAACCACCAGATGTCGGCCGGACTGATCTTTGCTGCGTCGCTGCTTTCGGGGCGGGCCCTCCAGCCCATCGAACAGATGATCGGCGGCTGGCGGCAGTGGCTCGGTGCACTCGAAGGGCACCGCAGCATCGGTGAAACGGTCGAAAAGCTTCAAGCGGGTACACCGGCGGAGGCGCTTCGCCTGCCTGAGCCCAAGGGAGAAGTGGTGGTCAAGGCGCTGGGCTATGCCCTGTCACCGCTACCGGGTGTAAAGCCCATTCTTTCCGATGTGTCGCTGATGCTGAAGCCGGGCGAGATCGTTGCGGTCATCGGGCCCAGCGGCGCGGGCAAGTCGACGCTGGCACGGCTGCTGGCCGGGGCACTGAAGCCCACAAGTGGCGAAGTGCGGCTCGACGGGTTCGAACTCGACAATTGGGACGCCGAGCAGCGCGGCATGGCCGTAGGCTATCTCGGGCAGGACATCGAGTTTCTCGACGGCACAGTAGCCGAGAACATCGCGCGTTTTTCGAGCGAAGCAAGCGACGCGCAGATCGTCGATGCGGCGCGGCGCGCCAACGCGCATGAATTCATCGCGACGATGCCCGACGGCTATCGCACGCGGGTGGGCGCCGGTGGGGTGCGGCTGTCGGGCGGGCAGACGCAGCGGCTGGCGCTGGCCCGCGCTCTGTTTGGCAACCCGGCAGTGATCATTCTCGATGAGCCCAATGCCCATCTCGACAGCGACGGTGAAGCGGCGCTGCTGACCGCGCTGCAGGACGAAAGGGCGCGGAGTCGGACGATTCTCGTCGTCACGCAGCGCACATCGCTGCTGCAGGTGGCCGACAGGGTGGCAGTGATCCGTGGGGGAAGGCTCGAATCGATCGGGCCGCGCGAGCAGCGTCCGGCGCCGCGACCACGTTACGTCGCGCAGGTCTCGGACTTCCGCCGCTCGACGGAGGTTGCGCATGCTGATGCGGGCTGAGGCGGCGGCGCTGCGGCACCGAACGACGGATTTCGCGCCGTTAGCGCGGCTGGGTGCGGTCGCGCTCGGCGGCTTTGCTGCGACGGTGGGCATCTGGGCCCTGTTCGTGCCCATCGAAGGGGCCGTGATCGCGCCTGGCATCATCGTCAATGACGGCCGTATCCAGGTGCTAAGGCACGAGGGCGGTGGCGTCTTGCAGGATATCAAGGTCCGTGAGGGCGACGCGGTGAAGGCCGGTCAGGTGATTGCCGTGCTGGCGCCACAGACGATCGAAGCGCAGCGCGACCAGTTGGCGGCGCGGCTGGCGGGGCTGGACGTGCGGCTGGCACGGCTGGTAGCCGAGCGTGATGGAACGGTGTTCTCGTATGACGCCGCCGGAAACACACTCGTGCAGCAGATCGTGGCTGACCAGCAACAGGAGTTCGACACGCGTGCGGCGCGGCGGCTGACCGATGACGGCGTGCTCAATGCGCAGCTGGCTGCGCTCGAGAGCCAGAAAAGCGGGCTCGCCGCTGGCAACGAAGCCTATGAAATGCAGATTGCCAGTGTCGCGGAGGACCTTCGGCTTCGCCGGGATGCGACTGTCAAAGGCTATGGCCGCGCTGCACAGATGCGCGAGCTGGAGCGCGAACAGGCGAGGCTGCAGGCGGCTCTCGCAGGCAGTCAATCTAGCCTGGCGGCGCTCGACGAGCAGATCGCCGAGGCGCAGAGCCGGCTCGCCAAGGCGCAGGCAGACTCTTCAGAGGAAATCGCCAAGGCATTGGCCGATGCGCGGGCCGAGCGCAGCGAAGTGGTGGAGCAGCAGCGCGCCGCACAGACGGCACTCGACCGCGTCGAGGTACGGGCGCCTGGCAACGGCGTTGTCGCCAAGCTTTATGTGAACACGCCGGGCAGTGCGATCGAGCCCTATTCGCCGCTTGCGGAAATCGTGCCCGAAGACGTGCCGCTGATCGTCGAGGCGATGGTCGACCCGATGGATGTCGACGAGGTGAAGCTTGGACAGCAGGCCGAAGTGGTGTTTTCGGGGTTCGACCGCAACCTGGTCGATCCGGTGATGGGCGACGTGGAGTTCATATCGCCGTCGAGCCGAGTGGAAGAGCGCACTGGCCAGCAGTTCTACACGGTAAGGCTCAAGGTCGAGCGAGAGGGGCTGCCGCCGATCATGCCCGGCATGCCGGCGCAGACCTATTTCGAGACGGGGAGGCACACCTTCGTCCAGTATCTGTTTGCCCCGATCGCCGACAGTTTCACCAAAGCATTCCGCTAATCATTCGTTCTGTCGAACGTCCGCGGCACAGCGGGAGAAAAACAGTTTGGTTAAAACTGGAAGTAGTAACGTTAAGCATTAGCGGTGATGCCTAACCTTAACCAAAGGTAAACCACGATAGAGTGGCGTTCCGACGTCGCTCGGCGTGGGCGCGCCTCTATAACCTCAGTTGTATTTGAGCAAATCCATGCGTGACGGGCGTTGGCCGCACGCAACGATCAGGGGTTAAGCATGTCGGGTCAGGTGTTTCTGGGTGCAGCCGATTACTCGGTGAGCGAGCGCGAACCGTTCGTAACGGTAACCATCAAGCGGACAGGCGATCTCAGCGCCGCTGCAACCGTGACCTACGCGACCAACACCAACACGGCGACCGAGGGCGGCGACTATACCGACACCGACGGTTCGATCAGCTTTGCGGCCGGGCAGGCGAGCGTGACGGTCAATATCCCGATCATCAACGACAACCTGAGCGAAGCCACGGAGCGGTTCAACTTCTCGCTCGTGTCGACCGATGCCTCGACGACGATCCTTTTCCCGCGCACCGCGACGGTGTCGATCCTCGACGACGAGAACCCGGTGACCGATCCGGCGCAGCCTCCGCTCACCTCGCCTTACAATGTAAGCACGACGACGATCCTGTCCGGGCTCAACAACCCGATGACGCTGGAATACCTGCCGGGAACCAACAAGGCGTTCCTGGTCGAGAAGGGCGGCACGATCAAGTTCGTGGACATGGCGACGGGTGCAGTGCAGTCGACGGTGCTCGACATCAGTTCCAAGGTGAACGCGAACGCGGATCGCGGGCTGATGGATATCGCGCTGCATCCCGACCTCGCGAACAACCCCTACCTCTATGCCTTCTATGTTGTTGACCCGGCCGGGACGGCGACGGGCAGCGGCGGCGCGGCGCGCGACGCCGAAGGCAACCGCTATGCTTACCTGTCGCGCTTCACGCTCGATCTCACCGGAGCGACCCCGAAGATCGTGGCGGGCTCCGAGACGGTGATCATGGGCAATGCAGGGCAGTCGCTCGCCGATATTTCGGGCGGCGGCCAGCTCAATTTCACCGATCAGGCCTATACCAACAATCGCGCTTCGGATGTGAATGCCGACGGCAGCTACAAGCAGAACTATCTGAAGGTCGACAGCCAGTCGCATGTCGGTGGCGCCATCACCTTCGGGCCGGACGGCAAGCTTTACGTTTCGGTGGGTGACGGTGCGAGCTTCGACTATGCCGACCCGCGCACCAAGGCGGTGCAGGATATCGGCTCGCTGTCGGGCAAGATCCTGCGCATCGACCCGATCACCGGGCAGGGCGTAACGGACAACCCGTATGCAACGGGCGATCTCAACGCCAACCAGTCAAAGGTCTGGCAGTCCGGCCTGCGCAACCCGTATTCGATGACGTTCTCCGAGGATGGACGACTCTTCATCAGCGAGACCGGCTGGTATTCGTGGGAAGAGATCAACCAGGGCGGCAAGGGCGCCAATTTCGGCTGGCCCTATTATGAAGGCGGAGACAACGGCGTTCTACTAAAGACGCCGGCCTACCAGACGCAACCCGCAGCAGTGGACTTCTACAACAAGGTCGCGTCGGGGCAGATCGTGGTGACGGCGGCCTATCGTGCGTTCAGCCATGCCAATGCCGACCCCGGCTACCAGACAAGCGCGATCGTCGGTGCTTCGACGATCTATACCGGCGACAAGTATCCGGCGGCGTTCCAGGGCGACTATTTCTTCACCGACATCGTCGACGGCGAGGTCTATTCGGTCGATATCAACGACCGGACCAAGACGCAGTTCGTCATCGATATCGGCGATTACGGTCCGTCGAATTTCATTCAGGGGCCGGACGGCTACATGTACCTGATGGATCTGGTGAACGGCCGGATCCTGAGGCTCAACGTCACCGATCCCAATGCCGGGCAGAACCACGCGCCCACCGTCGCGGCGCCAATGCCCGACCAGAACGCGCTCGCCGGTTCGGCCTACAGCTACGTGGTGCCGGCGGGCACGTTCGCCGATTCCGACAATGATGCGCTGGTGCTGGTGGCGCGGCAGGCGAACGGTACGGCGTTGCCGAGCTGGCTCAGCTTCAACGCCGCGACCGGCGTGTTCAGTGGAACGCCGCCGGCCGGGACGAGCGGTACGGTGACGGTGCGCGTCACGGCGACCGACCCGTCCAACGCCGCGATCAGCGACGATTTCGTGATCACCATCGGCAACGGCACGACGCCCGAGACAGTGGTCAACGACGTGGCCAACCAGGTGCAGACGGTCACAGGTGCGACGGCGAACGACGTGTTCCGCTATGCCGGCGTCTCGGGCCTCTACGACTGGGGTCCGACGGCCGACGGGAACGGCATCGTGGTGTGGACGCGGTCAACGACCGACAATACCTACGACGTGCTGGTGGGCTTCGAGAAGCTGCGCTTCTCAGATCGTACGGTCGACCTGACCCCGGCCAGCGGGCCGGACTATGTCGATGATCCGGCGATCAACCAGCAACTTACCGGCAAGACCAATGCCGACCGGTTCATCGTCAACGGCGCCTCGACGCTGTACGATTGGGGCCTGACGTCGGACGGTTCGGGTACGGTGATCTGGACGCGGTCGACCACCGACAATACCTACGACATCCTCAAGGGCTTCGAGCAGATCGTGTTCACCGATCGCGTGGTGACGCTGTCGGGGACGCCGCCGGCCAATTCGGCGCCGGTTATCGCTAACCCGATTGTGGATCAGTCGGCGACGATCGGTACTGCCTTTGCGTTCACCGTGCCTGCCAACACGTTCACCGATCCTGACGGCGACACGCTGACGCGGTCGGCGACGCTGACGGGTGGTGCGGCCCTGCCGAGCTGGCTCAGCTTCAATGCGGCGACCGGGGTCTTCACCGGAACGCCGCCGGTGGGCAGCGCGGGCCAGGTCTCGGTGAGTGTCACCGTCAATGACGGCAATGCTCACACCGCGACCGACACGTTCCTGATCACGATTGGTGGGGGCGCGGCGAATACGCCGCCGGTGGTCGCCAACCCGATCGCAGACCTGTCGCGGGCGGAGGACAGCAGCTTCACGTTCACGCTGCCGACAAACGTGTTCAGCGATGCCAATGGCGACGTGCTCACCTATACAGCGACGCGCGCCAATGGTGCAGCGCTGCCCTCGTGGATCGTGTTCAACCCGAACACGGGCACGTTCAACGGACAGGCCAACGACGCCGATGTGGGTGTGCTGTCGATCATGGTGACGGCCAATGACGGCAAGGGCGGTACGATCAGCGACACGTTCGATCTCACCATCACGCCGGTGAACGATCCACCGCGGCTGGCCGTGCCGCTGGCGGACCAGGCCGGATCCGCCGGTGCGGCGTTCAGCTTCGCAGTTCCGGGTGGTACGTTCGTCGATCCCGACAATGCGACGCTGTCGTTCAGCGCGACGCTCGCCAATGGCGATCCGCTGCCGTCGTGGCTGGTCCTGAACCCGACGACCGGCGTGTTCACGGGTACGCCTCCGACGGCCAACTCGCTCGATATCACCGTCTTCGCGCGTGACGCTGGTGGGCTTGCGGCGCAGGATACGTTCACGCTGTTGATTGCGAATACGCCGACAGAGAAGCTCTGGAACAATGCGGCGGGGACGCAGGTGCTCACGGGCAATACCGCGAACGACGTGTTCGTTGTAGGTGCCTCCTCGACCGGCTATCAGTGGGGCCCCACGCAGGACGGAACTGGAACGGTGATCTGGAACGGCTCGGGATACGACGTCCTGTTCGGGTTCGAGGCAATCCGCTTCACCAACAAGACGATCAGCATCGCGCCCGTGGCCGGGAATGTGGTG
>JBEBHC010000225.1:0-4076 GCA_040081185.1 Devosia sp.
CACCATCGGTGTCGCGGTGTCGGACGGCATGCGCTATTCGGCCACCCCGCTCGAAACCATCTCACGCACGAAATTTACCGCCGATGCCGCCAGGCTGGTCGAACTCATCGCCGAGAACGCCGCGGTGGCGCTTGTTATCGGCCTGCCGCTGAACATGGATGGGTCGGAAGGACCCCGCGCCCAGTCGACCCGCGCCTTTGCGCGCAACCTGGCGCAGAAAATGCCGCTGCCGATCCTGTTCTGGGACGAGCGGCTATCCACCTCCGCCGTCACCCGCATGCTGATCGAGGCCGACACCCGGCGCGACAAGCGCGCCGAGGTCGTCGACAAGCTAGCCGCGTCGTACATCCTGCAGGGTTTTCTCGACCGGCTAAGGATAAATCCCTGACGGCGCTTGCTGCTTCCGGCCTCACGGGCTAAAGCCCAGCCGCATTCGGGACGGAGCGGAATGGCGAACGCGCCCTCAGGTTCGATGAACGACGCCGGTCAGCTGGCGAAACGGCCGTTTCCCCACCGCGATCTGCTCGGTATTTCCCAGCTCAATCAATACGAAATCGTCGACCTGATCGACCGCGCCGAGGCGATGATCCCGATCTCCCGCCAGCCGCGGAAGATCCTGCCGACGCTCACCGGCCGGACGCAGATCAACCTGTTCTTCGAGCCCTCGACCCGCACCCAGTCGAGCTTCGAGATCGCCGGCAAACGGCTCGGCGCACAGGTGACCAACATGTCGGTCAAGACCTCGTCGGTCACCAAGGGCGAGACGCTGATCGACACGGCGGCGACGCTCAACGCCATGCAGCCCGATGTCATCATTGTCCGGCATCCCGCATCCGGTGCCGTCGAGCTGCTGAGCCAGAAAGTCGGCTGCGCGGTGATCAATGCCGGCGACGGTTCGCACGAGCACCCGACGCAGGCGCTGCTCGATGCGCTGACCATTCGCCAGCACAAGGGCCACCTCGCTGGCCTCACCGTCGCCATTTGCGGCGACATCGCCAATTCGCGCGTCGCTCGCTCCAACCTGCTGCTGCTCGGCGCACTGCAGGCGCGAACTCGCATCGTCGCTCCTCGAACCCTGCTGCCGAAAGGTATCGAGGCGCTGGCAACCGAAGTGTTCACCGACATGCGCGAGGGCCTGAAGGGGGCTGACGTCGTGATGATGCTGCGCCTGCAGCACGAGCGTGCCGCCGGCCAGCTCATCCCCTCCGTGAGAGAATACTACCGCTTCTACGGCCTGGATGCGGAGAAGCTGGCGCTCGCCAAGCCCGATGCCATCGTGATGCATCCGGGGCCGATGAACCGCGGCGTCGAGATCGACCCGGCCATTGCCGACGGGCCCCGTTCCGTCATCACCGAACAGGTCGAGATGGGCGTCGCCGTCCGCATGGCCGTGCTCGACGCGCTGCTAGCCGACCCAGCACGGGTGACCGCATGAGCGCGCCCATCGTGTTCGCCAACGCCCGCATCATCGATCCGGCCACGGGCAGCGATCGCAAGGGCGCGCTGCTGGTCGACAACGGCAAGATCACCTCAATGGCCGACGGTGCTGCCCCCGGCGCCCCTGAAGGCTCCACTAATTACGATTGCCGAGGCGTCGTCGTCGCACCCGGCCTCATCGACATGCGCGTCTTCACCGGCGAGCCTGGCCACGAATACCGCGAGACTCTCGCGACAGCAGGCGAAGCTGCCGCAGCCGGTGGCGTTACCAGCTTCATGCTGATGCCGGACACGCAGCCCGTGGTGGATGAAGGCGCGATCGTCGATTTCGTGCTGCGCCGCGCTTGGGCAACCTCCAAGGTCAACGTGCTGCCGGCCGCAGCCATTACCAAGGGCCTGCTTGGCGAGCAGATCACGGAGTTCGGCCTGCTCAAGGAAGCCGGCGCCGTGGCGCTGACCGAGGGCCGCAACTCCATCCAGTCGGCCGGACTGTTGCGCGCGGCGATGACCTACGCCGCCAATTTCGACATGCCCGTGATCCACCACACCGCCGACCGCACGCTGGTCGGCGACGGGGTGATGAACGATGGCTTGCTCGCCACCGCCTCGGGCCTCAAGGGTATCCCGGCCGAGGCCGAAACGATCCCCCTCGCCCGTGACCTGCAACTCGCAGCGCTCACCGGCGCGCGCTACCACGCGGCGCAACTCTCCACCGTTGGCTCGATCGAGTTAGTGCAGACAGCGAAGCGCCGCTCCGATGCGGTCAGCGCGGGCATCTCCATCAACAACCTCGCCCTTAACGAAAACGACGTCGCGCCGTACCGTACGTTCTTCAAACTCTCGCCGCCGCTTCGGTCGGAGGATGACCGTCGCGCGATGATCGAGGGGCTGAAGTCCGGCGCCATCGACGTCATCCATTCCGCGCACGACCCGCAGGACAGCGAAGTGAAGCGCCAGCCCTTCGCCGAAGCATCCGAAGGCGCCATCGGCCTCGAAACCTTGCTGGCGGCCGCATTGCGCCTGGTCCATTCCGGCGATGTCGATCTCGTCACGCTCCTGCGCGCCATGTCCTCGCGACCGGCCGAGATCCTCGGCCTCAGTTCAGGCCGTCTCGCTGTCGGCGCGCCGGCGGACATCATCGTCTTCGACCCGGACTTTCCTTGGGTCGTCGCCGAAAAAGACATCGTCTCGCGCTCCCGCAACACCGCATTCGAGGGCGCTCGGCTGCAGGGTGCGGTGATGCATACATTCGTTGCCGGGCGGCCGGTGTTCAGCCATGCTGCGGCCCGGGAGGCAAAATGACCGGTTTCATTCTCGTCGCCATCATCAGCTACCTGCTGGGCTCCATCCCGTTCGGCCTGCTCATCACGCAAGCTGCCGGCCTGGGTGACGTGCGCAAGATCGGCTCGGGTAACATCGGCGCCACCAACGTGCTGCGCACCGGACGCCGTGAACTCGCGGCCCTGACGCTGTTGCTCGATGCCGCGAAGGGCTTTGCTGCGGTTATGATCGCGCGCTGGTTCTGGCCTGGCGACGCGGTGTTCATCGCCGCTATTGCCGTGTTCCTCGGGCACTGCTTTCCCGTCTGGCTCAACTTCAAGGGCGGCAAGGGCGTTGCGACCGAAATCGGCGTGCTGCTGGGCATCGCCTGGCCGGTCGGTGTGATCTTCCTCGTCGTCTGGCTCGTCGTTGCCTTTGGCCAGCGCATGTCGTCGCTATCGGCCATCACGGCGGCCGCGACGGCGCCGCTGTTCGCCTACATTGCCTGGCTTATGGGCTGGGCGCCCGATGGGGTGAAGTTTGCGGGGACGACGGCGCTGCTCTCCACGCTGCTCATCTACAATCACCGCGCCAACATCGTGCGCCTGCTAAAGGGCACCGAGCCAAAAATCGGCTCGGAGAAAAAGTCCGCCTGATGGCGCGGGCAAGCGGCAGCCTTACGCCGTCGCAGAGGCTCGCCTGGCTTCGCCTCATCCGCACCGACAATGTCGGACCCGTCACCTTCCGACAGTTGTTGAGCCGCGCGGGCTCCGCTGAAGCAGCCATCGAGTCGCTGCCGCGCCTTGCTTCTCGCATCGGCGTTGGTGCCCGGGTGCCAAGCCTTGCGGAAGCAGAGGATGAAGTTGCCGGCATCGAGGCCCTTGGCGGACGCCTCGTGACCTCGGCCGATCCGGACTACCCGCCGCTGCTCAATCACATCTCGGCCGCGCCGCCAGTGCTCTCAATCATCGGCGGTGACAATCTCGAACTGCTGCGCACCGTTGCCATCGTCGGCGCCCGCAATGCCTCCAGCGCCGGACAACGAATGACCGCGTTGCTCGCGACTGATCTCGCCGCCAGAAACTATGTTGTCGTGTCGGGCCTGGCGCGTGGCATCGATGCTGCTGCGCACAAGGCATCTCTTGCGGCGGGCACTGTCGCTGTGCTGGCAGGTGGCCTCGACAGGATTTATCCTGCGGAGAACGAACCCCTAGCCCGCTCCATTGTCGAGCATGGCGGCATGCTGCTCTCAGAGATGCCCCTCGGCTGGGAGCCGCGCGCGCGTGACTTCCCGCGCCGCAACCGCCTCGTCTCCGGGCTGTCGCTTGGCGTAGTGGTGGTCGAGGCCGCGAAGCGCTCCGGGTCGCTCATCACGGCGC
>JBEBHC010000462.1:0-1007 GCA_040081185.1 Devosia sp.
GCGATTTCGAAAGCGACCATGAACAACATCCGCCAGAACCTGTTCTTCGCCTTCGCCTACAACGTGGCCGGCGTGCCCATCGCCGCCGGCGTGCTCTATCCAATTACCGGCGATCTCCTGTCGCCGATGATCGCGGCGGCGGCGATGGCGTTGTCCTCGGTTTCGGTGATTGCGAACTCCCTGCGTCTGAACTCGGTCAGGGTCTGACGCCGGTTGTGGGTGGGGAGGGCGGTCTCTTTGTGGCCGCCCTCCCGTATTGCCTGGGCGTTTTGGCGATAAGATCGCGCGATGGATACGGGTGGCGACCGGCCAAATTGCGTACTGGGAAGGCGGCAGCCTTGGTGCGATTGACAGGTTCCGGCGAGTTCCGGACCCTCGCGCTTGAGCGCGCGGGCGCCTGCTTGAAGGCGCGATCTCACCTAAGACGCCGCTCGTGTATTTTGAGCTGGTGCTTTAAGCACGCAGCGTATCTCACATCGCAGAGTTCCAGAGACTTCCGATGACTGACGCTCCAATGGCGCCCGCGCCTGACCGGCTCGCAGCCGCAGCGCTCAACCGCGAATGTTTTTGCGTGACCTTGAATCAAGTCGCGCTGAGCGAGGCCCTACGCAATGCATCCGGCGACGCTGCCTTCGCAGACCTCATCGCCCAACGGCCGCACCTCTATTCGCACGCTCCGGTGTTTCTGCCCAAGAGCGACGCAGGCGCGATGCAAGCGATCGTCGCCGCGCTTGAAGCAGCGGCGCAGCTTTCGAGATATCAGGCCGCCGCTATGGCTTGGGCGCCGGAGACCGCTGCGCGTGACTTTGGCCCGCGCGGCGTATTCATGGGTTACGATTTCCACCTTGGCGATGATGGCCCCAAGCTCATTGAGATCAACACCAATGCGGGCGGCGCCTTCTTCAACGCGTTCCTGGCCGGCGCCCAGATCGCCTGTTGCGCCGAAGTCGAGCGTGCGCTTGCAAGGGAGGCGCTTGCCGCCTTCGAACCCTCGGTCGCCGCTATGT
>JBEBHC010000463.1:0-1004 GCA_040081185.1 Devosia sp.
CTCGTTCACCGAGAACCGCTCCCTGACCCGCACGGAATGGACACTCGCCTACCTTGCCTGGCTCGGCATTCCGCGCGAGCGCATCCACATCATCCAGGACGGCCCGGGCACGTTCGGCTCGCTGCACGAAGCGGACCTCGTGAAGGCGGCGCTTCCGGCCACCGTTCAGCGGCTGGTGATCGTGACCTCGCCCGTGCACACGCGGCGCAGCGGACTCGCCTTCCGTCGCCGCCTGCCGGCCACGATCGCCGTCACCACCTATGCGGCGATCGACTGGTCGCTCAGCGCCGAAGCGTTCGCGCCGCTGTGGTTCGAGTACCTGAAGCTCGCCGTCTACGCCGTGATCGCCTGAGCGCGGCGGCGCGCCCGATGCGCGTTACATCTCCCCCATCACCTTCACGACCACGCGTTTCTTCCGCTGGCCGTCGAACTCCGCGTAGAACACCTGCTCCCACGGACCGAGGTCGAGATCGCCGTTCGTGATGGGCACGATCACCTGGTGCCCCATCAGCGTGCGCTTCAGGTGGGCGTCGGCGTTGTCTTCGCCGGTCTGGTGATGGCGATACGGCAGGCCAGCCGGGGCCAGCTTCTCGAGCCACACCTGGAAGTCGTGGATGAGGCCGTCTTCCCAGTCGTTCACGTAGACGGCGGCCGTGATGTGCATCGCGGAGACGAGCTGCGCGCCATCGTCGAGAAGAGCGGTATCCGCGACGGCATGGTGCTCGTCTCCGCGATGCACATCACGGCCGCCGTCTACGTGAACGACTGGGAAGGCGGGCTCATCCACGACTTCCAGGTATGGCTCGAGAAGCTGGCACCGGCCGGGCTGCCGTATCGACACCACCAGACCGGCGAGGACAACGCCGACGCGCACCTGAAGCGCACGCTGATGGGGCACCAGGTGATCGTGCCCATCACCAACGGCGACCTCGACCTTGGCCCGTGGGAGCAGGTGTTCTATGCCGAGTTCGATGGCCAGCGGAAGAAGCGCGTGGTCGTGAAGG
>JBEBHC010000464.1:0-1003 GCA_040081185.1 Devosia sp.
AGGCCGTAGCGCCCATCGGCGCTGCGGCCGACGACGAGTGGCAGGCGGTTGTGGATGTGCCAGTCGTACATCGCGTGGAACACCTGGATGCCGACGTCGAGGTAGTCGGGATACTTGTTGTTCGCGCGCAGGAAGACCACCATCTGGTCGCGTAGTTTCTCGGCGTAGGGACTCGTGCCGGTGAACGCCGCGGTATTGGCGAGGCGCAGCTCTTCGCCGATGTCGCGCACCTCGCCGATGAGTTCGCGCACCTGCCGCGGATCGGCCGGCACGGGCGCCTGCCCCGCCATCCCACCGTCCGCCGACGCCGCGCCGAAGACGCCGCCACTCAGCATCGCTCGTCTCGAAATCATCGCCGCCCTCCTGAAGGACCTGCCTGCCGGCGCACACTCGCTGCCCGCATCCGGACACCCGGACGGCGCGCGCGCCCGCTCAGTTCTACCGCATTCCACGATTTCGACGGATTCCGGCGTGTCGCGGTCTGCCGCGGCGCTGGCGCGGAACTGGCACTGCGCGACCGCGGAGCTGCCTGCATGGACACCCTGATCCGCGACCTGCATACCGCCCTTCGCTCGCTGCGTCGTTCGCCGGGCTTCGCCGTCGTCGTCGTCCTGACCCTCGGCCTTGGCATCGGCGCCAACACCGCCATCTTCTCGCTGCTCGATCAGGTCGTGCTGCGGCGCCTGCCCGTGCCGGCGGCGGAGGCGCTCGTGCAGCTCGACGGTCCGGGCGCCTTCAGCGGGCGCACGGAGCTCGGGAGCGCGTTCTCGTATCCGATGTTCCGGGACCTCTCGGACGGCACCGGGGCCACTGCCGCCCTCATCGCGCGCGCCCCCGCGAGTGTCGTGCTGCGGGCCGAGCGGGAGGGCGAACGCGTGTCGGCGGAGATGTTGTCGGGCAACACGTTCGACACGCTCGGCGTCACACCCGCGCTCGGCCGCTTCTTCTCGCCGGCCGACGACACCCCCGCGGCGCCACCGGTGCTGGTGCTGAGCGACGCCGC
>JBEBHC010000465.1:0-1003 GCA_040081185.1 Devosia sp.
CGCCGCCGATGCCCGCCTTGCGGGCGCTGCGGCCGGTCATCACGCCGCGCGACGTCGTGAGGATGCTCACGCCGAGCCCGCCGAGCACCGGGCCGATGGCTTCGGCTGGTGTGTAGACGCGTCGGCCGGGCCGGCTCACCCGCTGGATACCAGAGATCACCTTCTCGCCCCCGGGGCCGTACTTGAGCAGCACCCGGATCATCGGTCGCGCCGCCCCGCCGGACCGCACGGGCTTGTCCTCGACGAGCTTGAAGCCCGCGATGTAGCCCTCGTCCTGCAGGATCCGCGCGATCTCGGCCTTCAACTTCGACGCGGGCATGTCCACGCGGGCGTGTCTTGACGCCACGGCGTTCCGTACCCGGGTCAGCATGTCTGCAATCGGATCAGTCATGTTCTTCGTGCTCTCGTCAATCTTCCCGAGCCCCGGAACCTGCGCCCCGGACCCCGACTACCAGCTGCTCTTCGTCACACCCGCGACGTCGCCCGTCAGCGCGTGCTCGCGGAAACACAGTCTGCAGAGCGCGAACTTCCGCAGGTAGGCCCGCGGCCGCCCGCACCGCCGGCAGCGGTTGCGGTGGCGCACCTTGAACTTCAGCGCCTTCTTCTCACGAGCCTTCTTCGCAGTCGTCGCCATTGCTCGAGTCCTCGGGTCCTAGTTCGTGCGGAAGGGCATGCCCAGGAGCTGCAGCAGCTTGCGGGCTTCCTCGTCCGTCTTGGCGCTGGTCACGACGCACACGTTCATGCCGCGCGCCTTGTCCACCTTCAGGTAGTCGATCTCGGTGAAGATCAGCTGGTCGCGCAGACCCAGCGTGTAGTTGCCGCGGCCGTCGAAGCCGCGCGCCGACACACCCCGGAAGTCGCGCACGCGCGGCAGTGAGATGCTGATGAGGCGATCCAGGAAGTCGTACATCCGGTCGCCGCGCAGCGTGACCATCGCGCCGATGGCCTGGCCTTCGCGCACCTTGAACTGCGCGATCGACTTCTTGGCCCGACGCACCGAGGC
>JBEBHC010000466.1:0-1001 GCA_040081185.1 Devosia sp.
GTGCGTGCGCGTTGCGTTTGTGCGGGCAAGTTGGCGGCTTCGATGAGCAGCAGCTTCATCACCAAAGTTTCCAGCGCCTGCAGCTGACGTTTGATCGCGTGGCGGCCGATGAAGTCGAGCGTTTGGCGAATTGTTTGCGGGCCGCCGAAGGCGTTGAGCGCGTCTGCGAGAAATGCGCGCGCGATGCGCCAAAGATCGGAGATCGGTGTGGGGGCGGAGACGTTGGTCAAGGCGCGCCAGTGTGCGGGCGCTTTGGAGGTGTGGGATAGATTTTTGCGCGGGGCGTGGGATTTCAGGGATTTAGGGGGAAATGTGGGGGATAGATTTTCTGGGTAGTCATTCCAGACACGCGAAGCGTGATCTGGAATCCAGAAGACGTCGCGCTGGTCTTACCAAGCCAATCACAAGCGAGAGGACTGGATTCCAGATCGGCCTTCGGCCGTCTGGAATGACTTAAGGGCTGCCGAGTTCGAACCACCCCCCACCACTCCAAACGCCAAGCCTTCCCTCTTTCGGTTCGGCCCATTCTACGAGTTCGTAGAACGAGGCGCGGAGGACGCGGGCTTCGAGCCGGCCGCGGACGTGCACGTACGGTCTCGGTTCGTCGCCGCGGCGCTCTACGCGGAGTGGGTGGTCGGGGCCGGCTGTCACCACGTCGCCGGTGTTGGTGGTGAAGACGATGGTTTGGTTTTCGCCCTCGCCCACGCGGTCGGCGCGGATGGCGACGAAGGGTGCGTCTTCGACTTTAACGATGATCTTCTCGACTGGGGTGACGAGGTAGGTCACGCCGTCTTCGTCTTTTCTCAGGATCGAGGCGAAAAGCTTGACCAGGGGTTCGCGCGTGATGCGCGTACCCTCGTGCTTCCATGTTCCGTCGGCCAGGATTTCCATGCCGATCTCGCCGCAATGGGCGGGGTTCCATTTGTCGACTGGAGGCAGGCCTTTGTCGCCCGTACCCGCTTCGCGCTTGAGCGCGGCGATCAATTGCTCCAGGGACGAGG
>JBEBHC010000226.1:0-4044 GCA_040081185.1 Devosia sp.
AACTCACCCCCCGTGCGGCACTCGAACTGATCTATGAGCTCAAGAAAGCCCGCGATGCCGGTCGCCGAAGCTGAAACCCGTCCGCGAAAACCGCTCTTCCAGCTGAAATCGGCCGAAGTCATCCTCGACGAGATCGAGGCGGCGCTTGACCAGAACTCGCCCAAATCAGCCGCCGGCCGCTCGGCCGTCCTGGCCATCGTCCGCCAGAACCTCGCGGAGCAGCGCAAGACGGCCGAAGCCGACTTGATGGCCACCGGCCGCGGCACTCGCTGCGCGCAGAACATCTGTGCCGCGCAGGACGAGATCATCCGCGCCATCCACCTGTTCGCCACCCGCTACGTCTATCCCGTCGACAATCCGTCGGGCGCCGAAGCCATCGCGCTCGCTGCCGTCGGCGGCTATGGCCGGGGCACGCTGGCACCGGGCTCCGACATCGATCTGCTCTTCATCCTCCCCTACAAGCAGACGCCTTGGGGCGAGCAAGTCACAGAGTATGTGCTCTACATGCTCTGGGACCTCGGCCAGAAGGTCGGCCACGCTGTCCGCTCCGTGGACGATTGCATCCGCATGGCGCGCTCCGACATGACGGTGCGTACGGCCACGCTCGAGGCGCGCTTCCTCACCGGCGAGCAGAAACTGTTCGATGAACTCGAGCATCGCTTCGCCACCGAAATCGTGCCTAGGACCGGTCCGGAATTCATCGCCGCCAAAATGGCCGAGCGTGAAGAACGCCACCGCCAGATCGGCAACACGCGCTACGTCGTCGAGCCCAACATCAAGGACGGCAAGGGTGGCCTCCGCGATCTCAATACGCTGTTCTGGATTGGAAAGTACTTCTACCAGGTCAAGACCGGCGCCGAACTGGTCGGCAAGGGGGTGCTCTCCCCCGACGAATATCGCCTGTTCCAGCGCGCCGAGGACTTCCTCTGGACCATGCGCTGCCACCTGCACTTCGTCACCGGCCGCGCCGATGAGAAACTGACCTTCGACCTGCAGCCCGAAATCGCCCAGCGCCTGCGCTTTGCCGACCGTCCGGGCATGCTCGGCGTCGAGCGCATGATGAAGCGCTACTTCCTCGTCGCAAAGGATGTCGGCGATCTCACGCGCATCTTCTGCACCAGCCTCGAATTCGACCATGCCAAGCCGCTCGACATGCTCGGGCGCGTGCAGGGCATGTTCAAGCGCGGCCGCGTCGCCATCAAGGGCGAGCCCGATTTCGTCATCGATTCCGGGCGCCTAAACACCGCCAAGCCCGATACCTTCGACAAGAACCCGCTCTCGATCATCAAGAGCTTCCTCGTCGCCGGCCGCAACGACCTGCTGTTCCACCCCGATGCCATCAAGGCCATCACCCGCTCGCTGCACCTCATCAAGCGCGAAGTGCAGAACGATGAGCGCGCCAATGAATGGTTCCTCGAGATCATCACCAGCCCACGCACGGTCGAGCGTGTTCTCCGTCAGATGAATGAGAGCGGCGTTCTAGGCAAGTTCGTGCCCGAGTTCGGCAAGATCGTCGCGCTCATGCAGTTCAACATGTACCACCACTACACCGTGGACGAGCACCTGATCCGCGCCGTCGGCGTGATGGCGGAAATTGCCAATGGTGGCCTCCGCGATCAACTGCCACTGACCCACGAACTGCTGCCGTCGCTCAACGACACCCGGCTGCTCTATGTTGCGCTGTTCCTGCACGACATAGCCAAGGGTCGGCCCGAGGATCATTCCATTGCCGGTGCCCGCATCGCCCGCAAATTCTGCCCGCGCTTGGGCCTCGACGCCGCCGAGACCGACACCGTGGCCTGGCTCATCGAACATCACCTGCTGATGAGCGAGATCGCCCAGGCGCGCGACCTGCAGGACCCTGAAACCGCCCGCGCCTTCGCCGATGTGGTGCAATCGCCCCAGCGCCTGGCTTTGCTGATGATTCTGACCGCCTGCGACATCCGCGCCGTGGGCCCGGGCGTCTGGACCGGCTGGAAGGGCTCGCTGCTGCGCTCGCTCTATTACGCCACCGAGCCACTCCTGTCCGGCGGTCACTCGCGCGTCACGCAGGCCGACCGCATTGCTGCCGCCAAGTCCCAGCTCGCCCACGCCCTTAGCGCCTGGCCGGCGGACGAAGTCGAGACCTATATGGAAAGGCACTACAACCACTATTGGCTGCGTGCGGAACTCGAGCTGCAGCGCGAACATGCGCGCATGATCCGCGCCGCCGATGCCGCGCAAAATCCGTTCGCCGGCTCCATCCGCGTACAGGCCTTCGAGGGCATTACTGAAGTCTCGTTCTATACACCGGACCATCCGCGGCTGCTCTCGCTCATCGCTGGTGCCTGCACCATGGCAGAGGCCTCGATCATCGGTGCACAGATTTTTTCGACCCGTGATGGCCGGGCCCTCGATACGTTCCGCCTGCGCCGCGCCTTTACCTCCGACGAGGATGAAAAAGTCCGGGCCACCCGCATCATCGATACGGTCAAGCAACTCCTGCAGGGCAAGCGTCAGATCCTCATCGATCTGGGCAAGGAGAACCGGCACAACAAGCGGTTGAAGCCTTTCTCCCTGCCCGCCGAAGTGCAGGTCTCGAACAATCTGTCCGAGAAGTTCACCGTCATCGAAGTCTCGGGCCTCGACCGCACAGGCCTGCTACACCAGCTGACGCGTTCCATTTCCGACCTCAACCTCACCATCGGTTCGGCCCATATCGGCACCTACGGGGAGAAGGCCGTCGACGTCTTCTACGTCACCGATCTCACCGGCCACAAGATCGAGAGCAAGGCGCGGCAGAAGACCATCCGCGACACGCTGCTCAAGGTCTTCCTGCCCGCAGCTCCGCCGGCCCACGAAGAGCGCGCGCCAAAAGTGGCGAGCGGGTGACCCTCCTCCGCAACTTCCTCAACGTCGGCGCCCTGACGCTCGGCTCCCGCGTCCTCGGTTTCGTCCGCGATGCGCTGGTCGCGGCCGTGCTTGGCACCGGACCGGCGGCCGATGCCTATCTTGCCGCCTTTCGCTTCCCCAACCTGTTCCGGCGGCTCTTCGCCGAGGGCGCCTTCAACACCGCCTTCATCCCGCTTTTCGCCAAGTCGCTCGAGCAGGAGGGACGGGAGCCTGCGCGCCTCTGGGCCGCCCGCATTATGAGCTGGCTGTTCTTCGTGGTGCTCGCAGTCACCATCCTCGCTGAAATCTTCATGCCGTGGGTGATGGCGCCGTTTGTGCCCGGCTTTCTCGATGATCAGGCAAAATACGACCTCACAGTGCTGCTCACCCGCATCTGCTTCCCATACTTGATGTTCATGTCGCTGATGGCGGCCTACGCGGCCATCCTGAACGGCCTCGGCCACTTCAAAGCCGCTGCCTTCGCGCCGATCCTGCTCAATATCGTGATGATCGTCTTCATGGCGCCGCTGGTGCTCTATCCCAACACCGATGTGCAGACTGCCATCTGGATTGCGGTCGGCACCCTGGCAGGCGGTGCTGCGCAATTGGCGATGGTCTATGCCGCCATCCGTCGCGCTGGCTTCGTGCCCAGGCTGCAATGGCCCCGACTCGACGCCGACGTGCGCCGCTTCTGGGTCCTCGCCATCCCGGCCGTGATCGCGGGCGGTATAACGCAGGTCAACATTTTCGTCGGCACCATCATCGCCTCATCCGCCGACAGTGCCATCGCCTACCTCTATTATGCCGACCGGCTCTATCAGCTGCCGCTCGGCATCATCGGCATCGCCATCGGCACCGTGCTGCTGCCCGAACTGGCGCGGCACCTCAAGGCCGGGCGCGATGCGGAGGCCGATCAAAGTCAGAGCCAGTCTCTGCTGATCGCCATGTTCCTGTCGCTTCCGGCCGCGACCGCGCTGATGGCTCTCGCTTTTCCCATCGTCCGCGTGCTGTTCGAACGCGGTGCCTTCACCGCCATAGATACAGCCGAGACGGCGCAGACCCTCGTCTGGTTCGCGGCGGGCCTGCCCGCCTATGTGCTGATCCGTGTCTTGCAGCCCGGCTTCTTCGCCCGCGAGGACACGCGCACGCCGACGGCCTTCGCCGCAGTCTCGC
>JBEBHC010000467.1:0-1001 GCA_040081185.1 Devosia sp.
GTATGTTTGGTTCCGGTTCGAATGGCAATTTGCCGTCGGTACGGTCGTGGCACTCGCGCACGACGTGCTTGTCACCGTCGGCATCTTCTCGCTCTTCAATATGGAGTTCGATCTGTCGATCGTCGCGGCCTTGCTCACCATTCTCGGTTACTCCGTCAACGATACCATCATCATCTTCGATCGTATTCGCGACAACTTGTTCATGCAGGAGCGCAAAGAGGATTTTGCAACGATTGCGAATCGTTCTGTGAATCAGACATGGAAGCGCTCTTGCTACACGTCAGGCTCAACGTTGATCATGCTCCTTGCGCTATTCTTGCTTGGTAGCGAATCGATTCAGTGGTTTGTGCTGACACTCTTCACAGGTATTTTACTTGGAACCTACTCTTCCGTATTCGTTGCAACTCCGCTGCTCGTCTACTGGAACAAGCCTCAGCAACATCATTAAACCGTTCACGCCGTACCTGTAAAAAGCGCGGCGAAGTAGCCCTTCCTTTCGTATCCCATGCCTATGGAAACTAAGATCGAGAAACTGCCGCAGTCACGCATCCGTACACTCACGACCATCACGGACGAAGAGCGTTTGGAAGCTGAAAAGCTAGCACTTGCGTCTCTCGCTGAGCATGTAGACATCAAGGGTTTCCGAGTAGGAAAAGCGCCAGGTGACATGGTTCGCAGTCGCGTTGGTGAGGAGAAGCTCACGGAAGAAACTGTTCGTGCTTTACTCCCAAAGGTACTGAAAGAAGCTCTTGAAAAGAGTGGCGCCAAGCCAATCCTGCGTCCGGCTGCTAGCGTCACATCTACGAAGCCCCTCACGATCGCCCTCACATTCGTCGAGCGCCCACCAGTGACACTCAAGAAGCCAGACTCTATCAAGATTGAGAAGAATACATTCAAAGAGTCCACAGATGCTGAGGTGGAATCTTTTATTCGTAAAATTCTCATTCAGGATCGTGCCGAAACACCAGTAGAACGTGCAGCAAAAGAAGGTGATCTTGTGA
>JBEBHC010000468.1:0-1000 GCA_040081185.1 Devosia sp.
GTGCGGGCATGTGGCGGATCGTAGTAGACGACCCGCGCGACCGACGCACGGGCACGGAAGACAGTGTGCAACGACGCCGGGGACTGGGCGCAGAATCCGCAAGTAGCCGCCGCACCTCCGCAGCGCTGCGTGAACTGGTCAATACGTTGACGGCCGATCTCGGTGAACTCGCCTCGAGAGATTGTTCCCGTCAACAACCCATTCCGTTCCTACCGCAAGCGCACCTGCCGCCAACGGGACCGCCGCTAGAAAGTTGTGAATGAGGACGAAGTCCCAGCCCATGTCAGAAATTCGGGCGGCGACATCCGTTGGAGCAGGCATTCGGTTCAAACTGCTCCGCGAATAGAGAACAGCGCTGACTGCAGCTGCATCTGGCTGGTGGAAGAATGCAGAGCCCACGCTTGAACCGCTTGCCTTCTTGATCGCCCATCGTTCGTGGAATCCGGTGCCGACGACCTTGCCACTCGAAACGTCGAGCGATACGTAGGCATCGCCCTGTCCATAAAGAACCTTCGCGATCCTGGGCAATCCCGGTGGCTCGAGAACTGCCAGTTCGATCTGAGAGGCGTTTGTGGCCACAACGTAGCCATCGTCAGCCCTGACATCCCCCCTGGCGAGGGCCTGCTGAAACTGCAGTAGCTTTGCGTTTACGGCCTGAAGGAGTCGCAGTGACATCTGTCTATCAGGGACGGGACGGGCGGCTGCGGTCTCATCGCGCGGAACCGCGTCGGGACCCTGACCGTCGGTTACAGCTACTGCCTCGAACCAGATCCTTCGCCCATTAAGCGTGGTGAGAATATCCGGGCCGCCAGCCGGCGCATCGGCTTCTAGCTGAAACCCATGCTGCATCAGCACGCTGGCCAAGTGCATTTCCCAGTATCTGGCAGCGAAGTCACGCTGAGCATGTGAGCGAAAGTTGTCGTCAGCGAAGGGACAAAACCGGCGCCACAACTCTTCCACGAGGTCGGCGTACTCCTGGAGCTCCCGGTCGTCTCGTACC
>JBEBHC010000227.1:0-4029 GCA_040081185.1 Devosia sp.
TTTCACATTGCTGGGGGTGGCCGCGAAGGTGTCCCAGATGGATGTGCCGCGGCCGTCCGCCTGTCCGCCTTCGATCTGGTAGGCGGCTGTGGCGGCGCCGAAAACGAAGTTTGGGCCGAAGGCGTGGCGGTCGACAGAAAACATGAAGTTCCCCCGGTCTCGATTGGTTGACCGGTTGAAACCGGGACTATGTAATCGATTGCATAGCAGTGGCTCGACACTCTGTCACGCCGACGGGACGATCAGCCGCGGAGGGCCGGATTTCGGGCGAGGATCTCACGGGCAATGGCGCGGAAAGCGCCCGCCTGCGGGCTATCGGGTTCCACCGCGACGGCGGGTTTTCCGGCGTCCGAACTTTCTCGGATGGCCATGTCGAGAGGTACTTCGCCGAGGAAGGGCATGCCCATCCGGCCGGCGGCACTCGCCGCGCCGCCGTGGCCGAAAATATCGTAGCGCTTTCCGGTATCGGGGGCGACGAAGTAGCTCATGTTTTCGACCAGCCCGAGCAGGGGGATGGTCAGCCGCTTCATCATGTCGACGGCCTTCTGCGCATCGATGAGCGCGAGGTCCTGCGGTGTCGAGACGATTACCGCGCCGGCCAACTCGGCTTGCTGGAACAGCGATATCTGGATGTCGCCGGTGCCCGGCGGCAAATCGACGACGAGCAGATCGAGGCCACCCCACTCGGTCTCGCGCAACAATTGCCGTAGCGCGGACGTCGCCATCGGTCCGCGCCACACCACAGCCTGGCCGGGCGTGAGCATCGAGCCGATCGACATGGCTTTGAGCCCATACGCATCGTGCGGGGAGAAAATGCCGTCTTCGCGCACGGCGGGCTTGCCCTCGATGCCGAGCAGCTTGGGGATGGATGGCCCATAGAGATCGGCATCGAGGATGCCGGTTTTCAGTCCCTCAGCGGCAAAAGCGAGCGCGAGGTTGGTCGCGACGGTGGACTTGCCGACGCCGCCTTTGCCTGAACCGACGACGATGATGTTGCGCACGCCGGGAACGGGCGAGCGTGGCGGCGGGCCGGGGCGACCCTGCGCTGCGGCCTGCCCCGTGGGCGCGAGTGCCGGGCTCTTGTCCGATGTCAGCGACACCATGACCTTGCGGCCCTCGCCAACGCCCTCTGCTGCGACCTTGGCGGCGTCGCGCGCCGGGCCAAAGGCGGCTTCCATGCCCGGCTGTACCGAGATGGCGAGCGCGATGGCGGATTTGGTGACAATGATTTCGGAGAGGCCGGCGTAACCGGCCAGCGTGCCGCCGCCGGGAATTTCCACATGTGCCAGGGCGGCTTTGACTGCCCCGGCAATCTCTGAGTCAGCCATGATCTAGCGATGCTTTAGAGGATGGACTGACCGGTGCCCTTCCAGTCCTTCACGAACTGTTCGAGCCCGCTCTTGGTCAGCGGGTGATCGGCCAATTTGTAGATCACTGCGGGCGGGATCGTCGCGACGTCGGAGCCGGCGAGGGCGACCTGCGTCACGTGGTTGGGCGAGCGGATCGAAGCCGAGAGTATCTGCGTGGTGTAGTCGTAATTGTCGTAGATCTGACGGATCTGTTCGATCAACTCGACGCCGTCGAGATTGATGTCGTCGAGACGGCCGAGGAACGGCGAGACATAGGTCGCGCCGCACTTGGCGGCGAGCAGCGCCTGGTTGGGCGAGAAACAGAGGGTGACGTTGGTCTTGATGCCTTCCTTGGAGAAGGTCTTGGTGGCGCGCAGGCCGTCGATGGTCAGCGGCACTTTCACCACGACATTGTCGGCGAGCTTGGCCAGCACGTGGCCTTCGGCAATCATCCCGTCATACTCGGTCGAGGCGACTTCGGCTGAGACCGGGCCGGGAACGATGCCGCAGATTTCCTTGATGACTTCCTTGAAGTTGCGGCCCGATTTGGCCACCAGCGAGGGATTGGTCGTCACGCCGTCCAGCAGCCCCATTTCGTGAAGCTTCTTGATGTCGGCGATTTCCGCGGTGTCGACGAAGAACTGCATTTTCCCTCTCCGGAAGTCGTGTCTTGTGCCGTGTATCTAAGCGCTTTGCGGGCGCCCTGAAAGATTAACCCGCGGCGCGGATCAAATAATCCGCCAATTCATCGACGCGATCTTCCGGGATGCCTGCGACATTGATGCGACTGTCGTTGATCATATAGACGCCGTCTTCGGTTTTGAGCCGCTCCACCACGTCCTGCGGCAGTCCGAGCAGCGAAAACATGCCCGAATGCTCGGCGATGAAATCGAAGTCCTTGGAGTTGGACTTGCGCCGGATGGCGTCGGCCAGCTTGACGCGCAGCCGCTGCATCCGCTCGCGCATCTGGGTCAGTTCGGCTTCCCACTCGGCGCGCAGGGCCTTGTCCTCGAGGATGACGCGAACGACCTCAGCGCCATGGTCAGGGGTCTGGCTGATGGTGCCGCGGATGACGTTCTGCATCTGGCTCGAAACGATCTCGGCACCCGCCTCGTCCTTGGCGATGGCGATGGCGACGCCGGCGCGCTCGCGATAGAGGCCGAAATTCTTGCTGGCCGAGAAGGCGATCATCGACTCGGGGACCGAGGAAACGACCTTGCGTACGCCGTAGGCGTCCTGCTCCAGCCCGTCGCCGAAGCCGAGATAGGCGAGGTCGACCAGCGGGAAGGCGCCGGTGCGCTTGAGGCTGGCCGCGACCTTGTCCCATTGCGCCGGGGTAAGGTTGGCGCCGGTAGGGTTGTGGCAGCAGCCATGCAATAAAACGATGTCATTGGCGGTGAGGCCGTCGAGGACTTTCATCATGCCGTCGAAATCGACCGAGCGTGTCGCTGCGTCGAAATACGGATAGGCGTGTACGACGAGGTTGGCGTTCTCTGCGAGCGGGTAGTGGTTGGGCCAGGTCGGGTCCGAAATGAAGATGCGGCCCTTGGGGCGCGCTCGGCCGAGCACGTGCATCAGGATCATCAGAGCGCCGGTGCCACCGGCGCCGTTGACGCAGCGGATGCGCGATTTGTCGACGGCATTGCCAAGGGTCAGATCGGCGATCGCGGCGGAGAATTCCTTGTTGCCGACCACGCCCTTGTAGGTCTTAGTCTTGGCGCCATCGAGAATGCGCTGCTCAGCCTTCTTCACGGCCGACATGATCGGTGTGTTGTTGCCCGGATCTTTGTACACGCCGACGCCGAGATCGATCTTGTTGGTGCGGGGATCGGCGGCGTATTCGGCCATCAGCACGAAAATCTTGTCGAGCGTGGCCTTCTTCAGCGTTTCGAACATCGTCTCGGGTCCGGTTGGAGAGGCGGCGTCTTTATAGGCGGCAAGCCCGGAAATGCAACGGTCCCAAGCGGTGCTGAGGGTTGACGGATTCCCTGCCAAACCGGCACATTGGCGTTTTCCCCGAGCCAGATCATGCCCATCATCAACCGCGTCACCGAATTCGAAGCCGATATCGCCGGCTGGCGACGCGACTTCCACACCCATCCCGAGCTGCAATACGACGTGCACCGCACCGCCGGACGGGTCGCGGAGCTGCTCAAATCCTTCGGCGTGGACGAGGTTGTGACCGGGCTCGGGCGCACCGGCGTGGTCGCCGTCATCAAGGGTCGCAGCGCCGGGCGGACGATTGCGCTGCGCGCCGACATGGATGCCCTGCCGATCACCGAAAAGACCGGCAAACCCTATGCGAGCCGGGTCAGCGGCAAGATGCATGCCTGCGGTCATGACGGGCACACCGCGATGCTGCTGGGTGCAGCACGCTACCTAGCCGAGACGCGCAATTTCGGCGGCACGGCCATCCTGATCTTCCAGCCGGCCGAAGAGGGCGGAGCCGGTGCGAAGGCAATGCTCGACGACGGGCTCGTCGCACGTTTCGGCATCGAGGAGTTTTACGGCCTCCACAATATGCCGGGGCTGCCCGCCGGCCATTTCGGTGTCCGGGCCGGCGGGATCATGGCGGCCAGCGACCGTTTCGAGATCATCGTATCGGCCAGCGGCGGACATGCCGCCATGCCGCACAAGAACACCGACGCCGTGCTGGCCGCAGCGCAGGTGGTCGTGGCGC
>JBEBHC010000228.1:0-4026 GCA_040081185.1 Devosia sp.
CCACCGGCGGAACCGGCGAGATCACGCCGCGACTACCAACCATGCCCTTCTTGAACTGATGCAGCCCCTGGAAGCCGTCGGTGCCGCCGAGGTCGTACCAGCGGGCTTGGGTGTTGTCGCGCAGCCAGCGGATGATGTGCCAGTGCATGAAATAGCCGGCGCGCAGCGGCAGCGCCTTCTCGTTGGTCGCGCCGTAAAGATAAACCGCACGGTCGCCCACCTTGAATATGATGGCGCCGGCGACAACCTCGCCCTCGTGCCGGACGAAGAACAGCTCGGGCCGCAGCGCCGCATCCATCTCGAACAGCGCGGGCACCGTTTCGTAGGCCGAGTGGTCGGCAAATTTCTTGCGGTCTGTCATCACCTCGTAGAGCGCGTCGAACTCCGGACGGCGTTCCGCACCGGCATACTCGAAGCTGAGCCCTGCCTTTTCGGACTTGTTGAGGTGATAGCGCCACTTCTGCTCGAGGCTCTTGCGCTGCTCGTCGTCACTCAGCCTGAGGTTGACGATGTAGCGATTGGGAAAGCCGAGCACAGTGCCCTTGCGGAAGCCGCGCCGGATCAGGTGCTCATACTCGGGATTGGCATCGGTGAGAGACGCGCGGGGGAGGATGGACAGCATCATGCCCCGCCGACGCGCATATTCCTCAACCAACGCATCGATCATGCCATCGTAGTTGGCGAGTGCGTCCTCGCGGTCGGTGTGCGCCAGCATCGGCGCCCACTTGGCGATGGCGATGTTGCCGAGCTTCGCCGGCAGTGGCTGGATCATCATCAGGCTTCCGCCGATGAGCTCGCCACCGTCCCAGAACAGGACAGGTTCGTGCGACACGCCGGGCCAGCGCGTCTTGGCAAACGTGTAGAGCTGTTCCTGGCAGGCACCGTCGAGGCGCGCGACTGTCTGGTCCCACACGACGGGCGAAACCATCTGCAGCGTCAGGCCGCGCCTGAGTGGGGCAACGCTCGCGGGAGCCGGCCGCAACACTGCGCGGGCTGGACTATCGGCGACGAGGGACAACCGCAACTCCGGGTGGAAAAACTCGCCCGGAAAATAGCCCCTGCGCCTGCCGAAATCCCTTCAGAAACAGGGTAAATGCGGCCTATCGCCCCTTAGGGTTAAGGCCTCGTCAGTGTGCCGCGACGGCCGGAGGACCCTTGATGAACGGGATCTGCGGCAAGGTATGGTCAAGCAACTGGTCGGCGCCCTCGTAGAACATTCGCACGGCGACATAGAGAATGATCACGAGGCCGACCCACGCGATCCAGTGGAACCGGTGCAGCAGCCGCGCGATGAAGGTCGCCGCGACACCCATCAGAACCACCGACAGGGCCAACCCGAAGATCAGCGCCTCGAAATGGTGCTGCGCGGCACCGGCCACTGCGAGGACGTTGTCCAGCGACATCGACACGTCCGCGATGACGATCTGGATAACGGCGTCTCGCAGCGTCTTGCGCGGTGCCTTGGAAGCCACCGTGCCGTCGGCGTTCAGGTCGGAATCTGCAAGCGCCTCAGTCGCTTCCTGTTCTTCCTCGTGCGAGACGGAGAGCTCGCGATACATCTTCCAGCAGACCCAGAGCAGCAGGATACCGCCGGCGACCAACAGACCGCCGCCGAGTGAGAGCAACTGCGTGGTGACGAGGGCAAAGCAGATGCGCAGCACGGTGGCCGCGATAATACCGATGAGGATGGCGCGGCGCCGCAGGTCGGCCTGGAGGCCCGCCGCCGCGAGGCCGATGACAACCGCATTGTCCCCGGCCAGAACGAGGTCGATCAGCACCACCTGAACAAGGGCCGCAAGGCCGGAAGCGGTGAAGATCTCCAAGGGACACCCGGGTTCTGGGACGCGATCGGGCCTATCTAGGCAATTGTAACCGGGCTTTCACCCCCAAAAAACGACCAGCAGCCGCTTTGGCTAGGGAACTTTTGTCGCACTGGGCGCGCCTTCGCGCTGCGGCACACGCTTGAGCAGCACATCGTCCCAGCGCGGATGGAGCCACAACCATTGCTCAGGCGCCTGCAGCATCTGGGTCTCGAAGAAGCCGTTGATACGGGCAAGGAACCGACGCTCGTCGTCCTCAGCGTCCCCTGTCCGTTCGAACACCAATTCGGGGTGAAACGTCACCTCGAACGTTGCGCCAAGGCGCCGCCGCACGGAGAACGGAACGACAGCCATCGGCAGTGTGCGCGCCAGGCGGGCCGGAATGACGTTCGTCATCGTGTCGAGCCCGAAAAACGGTGCCTTGAGTCCATTGCCCACGCGCTGGTCGCAAAGCATCAATGCGTTGCGCCCTTGGGTGAGGCCGCGGCGCAACGCGCGATAGACACCGGCCCCAGTTCCAATCTGCTCGCCGAAGCCGGCGGCAAACCGGCTGCGCGCGAACCAGCGCACGAGGAACGGATTGTGAGGGTGTTGCACCGCAACAATACCGTCCACGCCAACGGTCCGAGCAGCAACTTCCGACAGTTCGAAGTTTCCGATGTGGCAGCCGAGAAGCAGGATCGGCCGACCACTCGCCCGCAGGCCCTCG
The DNA here is from genome assembly GCA_040081185.1 of Devosia sp. Classification (GTDB taxonomy): domain Bacteria; phylum Pseudomonadota; class Alphaproteobacteria; order Rhizobiales; family Devosiaceae; genus Devosia_A. The sequence continues at coordinate 2,530 of JBEBHC010000228.1, forward strand.
ACGCCGGCGGTATCGATGATGCGAGTCCGTGCATTGTCGTTTCCCGCAAACTCGCGGAGATGCGCCAACTCCGACATCGTTCGGATCAGATTGTCGCTCATGCGAGAAACCAACCGGTCGCACTCGCGATCGGTCATGGCCGGGAACGGCACGCGCATCGTCCGCCGCATTTTACCGCGATTGAAGTAGAGCAGTGGCGCCAGGATCGAGCGGCCAACCCAGCCGCCGAACGTAGATGCTGCATCGACGGGAAGCAGTTTGAACAAAAGCAGGAACGGATGAAACAGGGCGGCCTGCAAGCCATACAGCACCCATTTGCGCCAGCCGCCGCGATTTGCCCGCGCCACCATTCCGGCCCGAGCCTCCTCGATGCCGGCATGCTGCTCAACCGTAAGTCCGCGCGGCAACTTCATTCGTCGACGGCCGCCGAGGCGCCTCGTATTCGTTTTGGTTGCAGACCGAAGATCGCGTCGTCCCACCGCGGATGGCCCCACAACCACTGCTCGGGAACGGCGCGGACCTCGTCCTCGTAGAAGGCGTTGATGCGCGACATGAAGGCGACGTCATCAGCGTCCGGATTGCCCGTCGCCTCGTATCGAAGCGCCGGCCGGAATGCGACATCGAACGCCACGCGTGCGTCGGCCACGCGCCGGATGCTGAGTGGAACGACGGCCACCTTGGTACGCCGCGCCAGCCAGGCAGGAAGGACGTTGGTCACCGTCTCAACGCCAAAGAATGGAACCTTGATACCGTTGCCGACGCGCTGGTCGGCGAGCATCAATGCGATCCTGCCGTCACGTAGCGTCTTGCTAAGCGTGCGATAGACGCCCTCCCCGGCGCCGACCTGTTCGCTCAAACCTACGCTGTAACGCTGCCGGGCCAGCCACCCGAAAACGAACGGATTGGTCGGCGGCATGATCGACACGGCGCCATCGAGTCCGAGATTGCGCAGGATGATCTCGGACGTTTCCCAATTTCCGAAATGGCCGGCGCTGAAAAGCACGCCTCGGCCCCCCGTCTTCGCGGCCTCAATGTTCTCGAGACCGCTTATGCGAAAGCGCGGGTTGTCAGTCCCCGTGAAGGCGCGGAGATGAGCGAGTTCGGCAAACACGCGCATGACGTTGCCGCTCATTTCGCGGGTCAGCCGCCAGAGTTCTTCGTCGGTAAGGTTCGGGAACGGCACACGCATCGTGCGCTCGATTTTCTCGTTCCGCTGGCTGCGCGCCAGAACCTTCTCGCCGATCCAGCCGGCTAGTCCCGAAGCCTGATCGAGCGGCATCAGCCGTAGGAGACCAACGAGTGTGAACCCAACTACGGCCTGAATGAATTGATTGATTCGCTTGCCGGCACCACGCCGCTTGGCCATCGCGAAACGCCGCTCGCGCGCCACGCGGATAGCGGCGATCTGGGCCTCTGTGAGCGTGGCATTACGGAACATGAGGATGCCGGATTTGGTGGGCGGCCGGGGACTCGAACCCCGGACCCCGCGATTCAGAG
>JBEBHC010000229.1:0-3985 GCA_040081185.1 Devosia sp.
CTGCTGGGGCATCGCCAACATCGTCACCAAGCGCGCCGGCAAGATCGACATGCTGGGCTTTGTGGTGTGGTCGGGCCTTGTCCCGCCGATCCCGCTGTTCCTACTGTCGCTGATCTTCGAGGGTCCCGGCGCGGCGTCGCTCGCCCTGAGCCAGATCACGCTCTACGGCATCAGCGGCCTGCTGTTCATCGGCTGGATGTCGACCGTGTTCGGTTACGGCATGTGGAGCGTGCTGCTCGCGCGGTATCCTGCGTCGACGGTAGCGCCGTTCACACTGCTGGTACCGATCGTCGGAATCGGCAGCGCCGCGCTGGTGCTCGGTGAAACAATTTCAGGGGCCGAGGCCATTGGCAGTGCGCTGGTGTTTGCCGGGCTGCTGCTCAACGTCGTCGGGCCGCGCCGGCTCAGCCGCCGGAGTCCGGCGCAGGTTCCGCCGGCAGGTCCGGCCGGCTGAAGTCACCGGTCTCGTCGTCCATGACCCACAATTCGCCGGTCGAGATATCGAACCAGGCGCCGTGCACCTTGAGCCGGCCATCGGCCTCGCGCTCGCGGATGTAGGGGAAGGTGCGCAAATTGTTGATCGAGTTGCGGACCGAGAGCCGTTCGAGGACCGTCTCGCGCTCGGTGGCGGTGAGGAAGCTGTATTTGGCGACTTCGTCGCTCACCGGCGCCAGCATGCTCATCCATTTGCCGATGAAATCACCCTGCGCCAGCGCGTGGCCGGGGTTCAGCGCGGCGCGGATGCCGCCGCAGCGGCCGTGGCCAAGCACCACGAGGTTCTGCACTTCGAGCGCCACCACGGCGAACTCGACGCCGGCAGAGGTGCCGTGCTGCCCGCCGTCCGGCTGGAAGGTGGGCACGAGATTGGCGACGTTGCGCAGCACGAACAATTCGCCGGGGCCGGTGTCGAAGATGGTCTCGGGCGCGGCGCGGCTGTCGCAGCAGGCGATGACCATGGTGGTGGGCGACTGGCCGTCCTTGGCGAGACGCTTGTACTTGCCTTCCGCCTCGGCATAGGGGCCGCGGATGAAGCTGGAATAGCCGTCGAGCAGGTTTTGCGGGAAGCTGTGCATGCGCCGGAATTAGCGGTAAGCAGGCCGCCGTTCAACTCTTAGCGGCCGAAGGCAAGCCATGCAGATTTATCGGTTCCTCAGCGGCGAAGACGATTCCGCCTTTTGCCACAAGGTCACCAAGGCGCTTTCCGAGGGCTGGGTGCTGCATGGATCGTCGAGCTATGCCTACGATCCGGTCAGCAAGAAGATGCGCTGCGGCCAGGCGGTGACCAAGACGGTCAAGGACCAGCCCTACGATCCGGACCGGAAGCTGGTGGACTACGTCTAGGCGCCTGCTTCCGGCATAAACCCAAGATGAACGGCGGCTTCAGTCCCGGTTCTGCCGGGCGGGGCTAGACCACACTCAAGAACGCGGCGAGACGAAGCCGCACCCGCATCTGGGAACATCCGCTCCTGCCGTCCGCACGCCCCGGCCTACCGACCTCCACCGGGCCTGCCTGGCGGCGGGAGCGCCCCAGACCCCTTCCAACCACTTGAAATCTAGTCGAAAATTGCCTTCAGGGCGGCGTACTGCACCAGCATGACGGTCTTGGCGTCGGCGATTTCGCCCGTTGCGACCATTTCTAGCGCCTGCATGAAGGGCAGTTTCAGGACTTCGATGTCCTCACCCTCGTCGGCCAACCCCCCGCCATCTCCGGTCTGCGCGCCGGCTTCGACGATGCCGACAAACAGGGTCAGCCGCTCGGTGACGGAGCCGGGGCTCATGATGCAGTCGAAGGCCTTGTCGAGGCGGGTGAGGCGGTAGCCGGCTTCTTCCATCGCTTCCTTGCGGGCGCAGGTTTCGGCGTCGTCACCTTCCAGTTTTCCGGCGCAAACCTCGATGAGATATGGGTTTTCGCCGCGGTAGTAGGCGGGATAGCGGAACTGCCGTGTGAGGACGACGGCCTTTTCGGCGAGGTCGCAGATCAGCACGCCGGCCCCGTCGCCCCGGTCGTAGGTCTCGCGGATCTGCTGCTGCCACTGGCCGCTCCGGCGGCGCAGTTCGAAGGTGTGGCGCTGCACGAGGCCCCATTTGTCCGACAGAGTTTCAGTCAAGATCGGGCGGATGAAGTCGTTCACGGGTGGCTCCCTCAAATCACGGCGTCTGGTGGCACGCGGGCAAGTAACGCCAGATGAACGGGAACCAAACGGTGGATTCACGGCGTTTACAGGCCGTTCACCATAAACCGCCCCCTGAAAAGGACCGGACATGACCCGAATCACCGCCGCTCTGCTGATCGTCGCCGCCGTACTCGCCTTCAATGGCGGGTGGACTGGTCAGGCTCTGGCGGACGATCAGGGCATCCGGATCAGGGTCGATGCGAAGGCAGACACCTGCCCGGCGCCCGAGCCGCGGGCCAGCCGCGTGATGAGCCTGATGCTTTGCCTCGAGGCGCTACGCCAGGTTCCGGCGCCCACTGCGATGCAGCCGAAGGCCTGAGCCGAAGTGACGGCGCAAAAGGCTAATCGCCTTTTGATTTTGTCATAAGCGGCGGCTAGAAGTCTCGAACCGTTCCAAACTGCCGCCCGTTCGGGCCGCCGGCGAGATTATTCATGGCGACACGGTTCCGGCCGCTATCCCCGCATCTGCAGGTCTACCGCTTCACGCTGACGATGGCGACGTCGATCCTCCATCGCGGCACCGGCATCGCGATGTATTTCGGGACGCTGCTGATCGTGCTGTGGCTCGGCGCCGCGGCGCTGGGCGACGGCCCGCTCAATGTCGTCAATGCGATCTACGGCTTCTGGCTGGTGCAGGTGGTGTTCTTCCTCGCCACCTGGGCCCTGTTCTTCCATCTGCTCGGCGGCCTGCGCTACTTCGCGTGGGACAATATCATCGCGCTCGATCCGCAGGGGCGCGAGTGGGTCACCTGGGCGCAGTGGATCGGCTCGGTGATCCTGACGCTCGCCGCCTGGGCCGCTTTCGTGTGGTTTAGATGATCGACAAGGCGACGATCTCCAATCCCAAGACCAAATACGGGCACGGCGCAAAGGGCACCGGCTCGTTCAAGACGCAGCGCATCACCGGGGCGCTCAATATCGGGTTCACGCTGTTCTTCGTCTGGTTCGTGGTGCGTCTCGCGGGCGCCGATCGTGCCGAGATGGTCGATGCGGTGCGCAATCCGTTCGTGGCGCTCGCGCTCTGTGCGCTGATCATCAATGTGTGCATCCACATGCGCATCGGCATGCACGAGGTGATCGAGGACTATGTCGACGACGAAGCGACAAACCGGCTGGCCAGTTTCGCCAACACGGCCTTTGCCGTTCTGGTCGCAGCGGTGACGATCCTTGCCGTCGCTAAAATCATGTTCTGGAGCTGACCGGTTTGGCCGCCTACGAAATCATCGACCATGAGTTCGACGTCGTGGTTGTGGGCGCCGGTGGCGCGGGTCTCCGCGCCACGCTGGGCATGGCCGAACAAGGGTTCAACACGGCCTGCGTGACCAAGGTCTTTCCGACGCGCTCGCATACGGTTGCCGCGCAGGGCGGGATCGCTGCATCGCTCAAGAATATGGGTCCGGACGATTGGCAGTGGCACATGTACGACACGGTCAAGGGGTCGGACTGGCTCGGTGACAACGACGCGATGGAGTATCTCGCGCGCAACGCCCCCGCTGCCGTGTACGAGCTCGAGCATTACGGCGTGCCGTTCTCGCGCACCGAGGATGGCCGCATCTATCAGCGGCCCTTCGGGGGGCACATGACGGAATTCGGCGAGGGCCCGCCGGTGCAGCGCACCTGTGCTGCTGCCGACCGGACCGGCCACGCCATCCTCCACACGCTTTACGGCCAATCGCTGCGCCACAATGCGCAGTTCTTCATCGAGTATTTCGCGCTCGACCTGCTGATGGGCGAGGACGGCTCGGTGCAGGGCATCATCGCCTGGAAACTCGATGACGGGACACTGCACCGGTTCCGCTCGAAGCTCGTGG
>JBEBHC010000230.1:0-3948 GCA_040081185.1 Devosia sp.
CAGCAGCGCCTTGGTCCGTTGGTCGCCCTGCCCGTACCCGGCGATGAATTCGAACGGCGACCCCTTGTTTGGAAGCTGCGACATCTCCTGATCGGAGTAGCCGAGCTTGACCGAGGGGCTGACCCGGATGCCTGCCACGCTGTCAGGCACGTCCATGGCGCGCCGCAGCAGCTTCATCAGCTGGGATTTTCCAGCGCCGTTCCGGCCCAACAGCACGAAGCGATCGCCCTGAAACAGGTGGAGCTTGCCGATGGAAAACAGCGACTGGCCAGTTGGTGTCGCGACTGTGACGTTTTCGATCGCCAGCATCACCTTGGCATGCGTGCCGGAGTTGGCGAGCTTGATCTCGCCCGGCCGTTCCTTGTGCAATTCCTGCACCGCGTTCTCGATCTTGGCAGCACGATCGCGGAGCTGCTTTGACTTCACAGTCAGCAGGTCGCTGCCCGAGTTGATGCCGATATTGGTGAGCTTGGCCGCCTGCTTGCGCAGCTGGGCTGCCTCCTTGAGGTCGCGCTCCTGCTGCCGCGCGGCCGCTGCATCCGCCTCCTCCAGCGCCGCGCGGGCGTGGCTGTACGGGATGGCAAAGTAGTGCGAGGTGCCGGGCCGCAGGAACAATGTCCGATTGGTTGTGGCATCGAGGAAGCCACGATCGTGGCTCGCTATGATCACCGGCATCCCCTTCGCCTCGGCGTTGAGCCAGCGCTCGAGCTGGAAGATCTTGCCGAGGTCGAGGTGGTTGGTCGGCTCATCGAGCAGGAGCGCATCCGGCTCGTTCACCCAGACGCGGGCGATGAGCATCAGCCTCTGCCAGCCGCCGGAGAGCCGCGAGACCACCCTCTCTCGCGTGTCGTCCGGGGTCTCGAAGCTGTCGAGGACCATGTCGGCTCGCCACGCATCGCTGTCGCGGTCGGCTGGCAGCAGCGCGTCGATGACGGCATCGCGGAGCGTGAGGCCGGTCAGCGCGGCCGGCACGTCCTGCTCCACGTAACCAACCTTCAGTCCACGCGAGCGGACGATCTGGCCCGTCGAAGGCTCCATGCGGCTGGCGATGCAGCGGAGGAGCGTTGTCTTGCCACCACCGTTACCGGCGATGAGTCCTACCCGGTCACCGGGCCCGATGGCCAGCGTGAGGTCGCGGAAGAGTTCGGTGCTGGCGGTGAAGCCGACGGAATTGAGGCTGAGTGTGCCCATGCTGATCTCTGGTCATTGTGCGCGAGAAGCGCGGTGCCGGGAACGGCGCGCGAGGCGCCACGAAGGGCAGACCAGGAGGAAGACGGTGCGAGCGTCAGGACCCGTTCGGTCAGCCCTGCAGGATGAACTGCAGGGCGGCAACAGGGCCACGGGTGCGGTGAGTGAAAGCGCGCAAGAACATGAGCGACGCTTTAGCGCCGGTCTCGCGCTGGCGCAACAGGTCAGACGAGGAGGAAGATCAGGGACAGTCCGCTGACGAGCAGCGGACGGCGAACTGAAAGATGGGCAAGCCGGTACGCAAAACTTGAAAACCCGGCCTGCATCCACCCCGAACGCGACTGCAATGCGGGCGGCTGGACAGCAGAAAAAACGGAACCAGACGCGACACGCATACGGCTACTCCGAACACAAAAACCGTATGCCCACTGTTGTATCGGGGCACGCTTAAGGAAGTGCTTCCAATAAGCTATTCAATGGTTAAGCGGGTGTCGTGCAGTCGCGCAAAATGCAAATCCCGGCCCGGCGGGTGCCGGACCGGGACTGCTTGGCTGGGAGCCGGACTTAGAACGTGATGGTGAAGGAGAAGTTGTTGTTCTTGTACTTCAGCTTCTTCACCTTATCGACCTTGCCGGTGCACTTATCGACGCGCATCTCGTACCAGGTGCCCTGGTAGCGAGCGACGACGAGGACCTTGTCGCCCTTGAGCTTCTTGACGACGTCGGCCTGCTTGAAGCCGTATTTGCCGAGAGCCTTCTCGACCTGGCTGTTGGTGTAGCACTGGTAGCCGTAGTCGTTGCCGAAGTGCAACTGGACGCTGCCATTGCCGTTGCCGAAAGTGATGCCGTTGCCATAGCCGCCGCCATTGAGCGACAGCGAGAAGCTGCTGGACGGCGCGGCCTGGGCGGGCATCGCGGTGAAAGCGGTGGCACCCAGGGCGAGAGCGATAGCCGCGGCGCGGCCGGTGTTTTTGAACGTAGCGAGCATGGTCATGTGAGGTCTCCAGTCTTGGGTTCGCTCCGGGGAAGGCGAAGCGTTGGGGTGATAACTAGGGTGGGGGCATTGAATTTCGGACAACCGCGCATTCATCTGCGGTTCAGAAAGTGAGTGGCGGGACGCATTAGAACGGATATCCGGTAAACGCGGTTCCACCTAAGGGCCGAAACCGTTGGCTTTGCTCCCTTTTTGGCTGAGCCGAGAAGTTCACGGATGCGTGACGGAACGTGATACCGCTACCTGTTGGCAAGGGCGAGATTCCGCACCCTGTGCTACAAACAATCTCCCCGATTCGACCGAGACTTAGCGATATCCATGGCTCGTAAGCCCGACTCTGCCGCCCTCCAGTTCGACCTTAGTGAACCGGCGCCAAAACGCCGTGCCGACAGCACCGGCGGTTCATCCTATTCGGCTGCCGACATCGAGGTTCTCGAGGGGCTCGAACCGGTCCGCCGGCGCCCAGGCATGTATATCGGCGGCACCGACTCCAACGCCCTCCACCACCTCTTCGCCGAAGTCATCGACAACTCGATGGACGAGGCAATCGCCGGACACGCGAGCCGCATCGAAGTGCATTTCGGCGCCGACGGCTACCTAACCATTGCTGACAATGGCCGAGGCATCCCGGTCGAGAACCATCCGAAATTTCCCGGTCGCTCGACGCTCGAAATCGTCATGACGACGCTGCATGCCGGCGGCAAGTTCGACGGCAAGGCGTACGAGACATCCGGCGGCCTGCACGGCGTCGGCGTGTCGGTGGTGAACGCTCTGAGTGATGAGCTGGTGACCGAAGTGGCGCGCGACCAGATGCTGTATCGCCAGACATACTCGCGCGGCAAACCCACCACCAAGGTGATAAAAGTCGGGCCGGTTCAGAACCGTCGCGGCACCACGCAGCGCTTCCACCCCGACCCGGAAATCTTCGGCGGCAAGGCCGAGTTTTCCGTCCAGCGCCTGTTCAAGATGACACGCGCGAAGGCCTACCTGTTTGGCGGCGTCGAACTCCGCTGGAGCTGCGACGAGAGCCTTGCGACCGACGATGTGCCGGCCAAGGCTAGCTTCCATTTTCCCGGCGGCCTGCGCGACTTTCTCGCAGCCCGCATCGAGGGCGAGCAGCGCATCACGGACGACATCTTCTCCGGCCAGCACGGTAAACCTGGCACGCATGGCGCGGTGGAATGGGCGATCAGCTGGACTATCGAGGATGGCTTCCTCAACTCGTACTGCAACACCATCCCGACGGCCGAAGGCGGCACGCACGAGCAAGGTCTCCGCACGGCACTCTTGCGCGGGCTGAGGACTTACGCCGACCTCAAGGGCGACAAGCGCGCCGCAAACGTCACCGTCGACGACCTGCTGGTGCAATGCTCTGCCATGCTCTCGGTCTTCGTCCGCGAGCCCGAATTCGTCGGCCAGACGAAAGACCGGCTGTCATCACCCGAGGCCACACGCATCGTCGACAAGGCATTGAGCGATGCCTTCGACCATTGGCTGACCGCAGCGCCCAATCAGGCGAACAAACTGCTCGACTGGGCCGTCGAGCGCGCCGAAGAGCGCATGCGGCGCAAGAAGGAAAAGGAGATCGACCGGCAGTCCGCAACGCGGAAGCTCCGCCTGCCCGGCAAGCTGGCCGACTGCACGCAATCGGCAGCGCAGGGCGCCGAAATCTTCATCGTTGAAGGCGATAGCGCCGGCGGCAGTGCGAAATCGGCGCGCGACCGGGCCAGCCAGGCGATACTGCCACTGCGCGGCAAGGTGCTGAAC
>JBEBHC010000081.1:0-14566 GCA_040081185.1 Devosia sp.
AGGTCCCCGTAGCTGTGATCCCGGTCCCACCCCAACCCCACGCGGTGACCAGCGCCTTGCCCGCTGCATCGAGCCCGCCGCTATTCTGCACCAGCTGCATCGGCACGCCGTCGCGGAACACATTGCCCGACATCTTGATGTTGTTGGCCTGCGTCCCCGACCACCGCCAGAGATTGGACCCCAGCGAAGCCCACGCGCCGCTGATCGGCGCGCGGAGCAGGAACAGCGGCTTGTCGCCGTCCCCATAGGGCCCAAACTGCAGGCCGTTTCCGCCGATCGACAGCAGCGGGTTGAAATTCGCCGCGAGAAACGCGCCGCCTGCGCGAATGCCCACCCGCGTGCCGGCGGGCAGGGTCGCGAGCGCGGTCAATTCGGTCGGCAGGTATGGGTTGGCATAGCTGCCATTGCCCCCGCCGGCCGCGAGATCGGAAACGAACAGGTCGAAGCTCGGACGATTGGCAATCGGTCCAAGCGCCAGACCCTGGCCGAGGCCAAGTCCGAGATTGCGCATCAGCTCACCTCAGACCAGACCGAGGAGACTACCGGCCGTCGTGCCAGTGGCTCGCACGCGCACCGCTCGCACCGGCAGGATGCTCCCGGCCGGCACACCGACGAAAGTCACCGTGGCACCGAGTTTCAGCACCACGCTGATATTGCCGGCCGAGCCGACGTAGAGCGCGCGGCACAGCTCTTCGAGGTCCGTGCTGTCGTTCGGTGTGATGGCAAAGGCATTGGCGGCCGGTGCGACCGAACTCACGTTGCGGGCGGCATAGCGATCGAGCATCGATGATCTCCTTGTGGAACATTGATGCAGTGTGAGGGCGTTCTCATCGGCGCGCAGAATCGTTCAGCACACGCCGGATAGTGCCGCCACAGAAATGACTTGGAAGGACTCAGCCGCGGCCGAGCACGGCCTCGACCTCGGCGCGCGTCGGTGCCCCGAGCCGCCCGCCACGCCGCGTGCACTTGATCGCCGCGGCCACCGACGCAAAGCGGAGCGTGTGTTCCATGGCCCAGCCTTCGGCGAGCCCGAACGCGAAGGCGGCGTGGAACACGTCGCCCGCTGCAAGCGTATCGACGGATCTGATCGGCATCGCTGGCAGATGCCCGCCCTGCCAGTAGAGGCCGCGCTCGCCTGTCGTCACCGCGACGAACACGCCGTACCGCTCGGCAAGAGCCGCATATGCCTGTTCTGCCGGCAGTCCCGTTGCCTGCTGCGCTCCTTCTTCGGAAGCAACAATGTGAGTGGCGAGCGGCAGCAAACGTTCCAGAATCTCCGGTGGTCCTCGCTCGAGGTCGAGCACGCCCGGAATGCCCCGCTCACGCGCTTCGCCCAGTGCCATCTCAGCTGCATCCGGCCACCGAATATCGACGCTCACCACCGTCACATCGTCCATACGCGGCAGCTTGTCCGGCGCCGAACGGATCGCCGGATCGTAGTGCGGCACGATGATGCGCTCGCCCACCGGGTCCATGAAAATCGAGGAAAATCCTGACTGCGCCCCCGGCACGCGCCGTAGCCCACTGAGGTCTATGCCCGCGTCGGTGAGTTGCTGCTGGATGCGGTGTCCATTGGCATCGTCGCCGCACGACGCCCAGAGCCGCGCCTTGCCACCAAGCCGAACGATGCTCGCAGCCTGCGCCGTCGCCATGCCCTGCGCCACGTCGACAGCATCATTGGGGATGTACTTGCCAGGGGTGAGCGGCAGAGCATCGAGATAGAAGATCGTGTCGAGACTCAGCGCACCGACGCAAAGAACGACGCCGCTCATATCGCCTTCAGCGCCTCGATGACGCGCATGCCGTCCGGCGAGTTCCACTCGGCCGGTCCCTGCAGAACACCGACCTCGCAGCCCTTTTTGTCGAGCAGCAGTGTCGTCGGCAGCCCCACGGACACGGCATTGACCTTCAACCGGTCCAGCACCGCAAACTTGCGGTCGATGTAGAACGGCAGGCTCGACCAGGCTCCGTCCTTGAAGAACGCCTCGGCTTTTCCCGCCTGTGCGTCGCCGGTATTGATGGTCACCACCGCGAAGTCGTGTCCGTTCTGGCTCGCTGCCAGCGCGTTGAGCGCCGGCATTTCGGCGCGGCAGGGAATGCACCAGCTCGCCCAGAAATTGACCAGCAGCACTTTCCCCGACAGGTCGGCCAGCGTCATCGGCTTGCCGTGCGCGTCCTCAAAGGCCAGATCGGCATAGCCGCGCCCCGTGCCGGTGCCGTTGAGCGCCGCCAGTTCGCCGGTCGCAGCGGCATCGATCCGCTGCGCCGCCAGGGCCTGCGGCGCGCAATCGGCGGCCTTCAGGCCCCCGGCATTGCTAACCCAATAGGTGATGGCTATAGCTACGACCGCACTCAGCGCGACTGCCGAAAGCACCCGCCGCTGGCTCAGTTTCGGGCGTTCGGGCTGAGGTTCGGACAACGCGCACTCCAAGGGACAAGCCGAGAGACGGCAATGAGCAATCGCATGTGGGGCGGCCGGTTTTCCTCCGGCCCCGACGCCGTCATGGAAGAGATCAACGCCTCGATCGGCTTTGATCACCGGCTCTATAAGCAGGACATTGCCGGGTCAATCGCCCATGCCCACATGCTGGCCGAAGCCGGCATCCTGACCGAGGCGGATCGCGACGCGATCGTCACCGGTCTAAACGCTGTGCTCGCCGAGATCGAATCGCAAAAGTTCAACTTTTCGCGCGCACTTGAAGACATCCACATGAACGTGGAGTCGCGGTTGAAGGAACTGATCGGCGATGCCGCCGGCCGTCTCCACACCGCCCGCTCGCGCAACGACCAGGTGGCAACCGATTTCAAGCTCTACGTCCGCGACGCCATCGACGCGCTGCTGGACCAGATCAAGGGTTTGCAACTGTCGCTGCTCGAACGGGCTGATACCGAGGCGGAAACGATCATGCCCGGCTTCACGCACCTCCAGAGTGCGCAGCCGGTGACCTTCGGCCATCATCTGCTCGCCTATGTGGAAATGCTGGGCCGCGACGCCGGCCGCTTCATCGATGCGCGCAAGCGGCTCAACGAGAGCCCGTTGGGTTCGGCCGCCCTCGCCGGTACGCCCTACCCCATCGACCGCGATATGACGGCCAAAGCCCTCGGCTTCGACCGGCCCACGGCCAATTCGCTCGATGCCGTATCCGATCGCGATTTCATCCTCGAAACGCTCGGCGCCGCTTCGATCTGCGCTATGCACATGAGCCGCTTTGCCGAAGAGCTGGTGATCTGGTCGTCGGCCCAGTTCAACTTCATCAAGCTCTCCGACAAGTTCACCACCGGCTCCTCCATCATGCCGCAGAAGCGCAATCCGGATGCCGCCGAACTGGTGCGCGCCAAGGTCGGCCGCATCATCGGCGCCTATTCGTCGCTCATGATCGTGATGAAAGGCCTGCCGCTCGCCTATTCCAAGGACATGCAGGAAGACAAGGAGGTCGCCTTCGACGCCTTGGACGCGCTGAGCCTGTCGCTTGCCGCCATGACCGGCATGGTGGGCGACCTTGCGGTCAATCGCGAGCGCATGCGCGCCTCGGCCTCAGCCGGTTTCTCCACTGCAACCGATGTTGCCGATTGGCTGGTTCAGAAGGCCAACATCCCGTTCCGTGATGCCCATCACATCACCGGGCAGATTGTCGCGCTTGCCGAGCAGAAGGGCATTCCACTCGACGGCCTGACCATCGACGACTTCAAGTTCATCGATCAGCGCATCGATAGCCGCATCCACAAGGTGCTGAGCGTCGAAAGCTCGGTGCGGGCGCGCCGCTCCTATGGCGGCACCGCTCCCGAGAACGTCTTGAGGCAGGTGGCACGCTGGAAGTCGCTGCTGACCGGCAAGGAAGTCCAACCGCGTGCTCCGAAGGTCTCCCACGGCGGCCACGGCGACGGCGGGATCGAATAGATGCCGCTTGCGCCACGGCAGATGCGGCTCACCGCCGATCACGTCCGGCGCGTCCATCGCGATATCCCCGACCCCGGGCCCGTCCTCCTGCCCGGCTTTCGCCTCGCCACCGATGCCGACTATGACGAGAATGTCGCCCGCATGCTGGCAACGCGGCCCGCCGGTGGCTTCTGGCTCTTCGGCATCAGTTCGCTCATCTGGAAGCCGGAAACTGCCTTCACCGAAAAGCGCGTGGCCATCGCGCGCGGCTGGCACCGCCGTTTCTGCCTCGGCTGGGACTATCGCTATCGCGGCAGCCGCGAAACGCCCGGCCTGATGCTGGCGCTCGATCGCGGCGGCCAATGCAAGGGCATGGCCTACCGCCTTCCCGAGGACGGGCTCGAAGCCGAACTGCACAAACTGATCCGCCGCGAAATGAGTATGGTGCCCTCGGCCTTCCCATGGCGCTGGATCGAAGTGACGACCGTCGACGGTCCGCTCACCGTCATGACCTTCCCCATTAATCGCAAGTCCGGCCGCTACGTCGCCGACCTCACCGAAGAGCAGATGGTAGCCATGCTCGCCACCGCCTGCGGCTTTCGCGGGACCATGGCCGAGTATCTGTACTCCACCGTGAGCAAGCTCGAAGAGCTCGATATCCACGATCGGAACATGTGGCGCTTGCAGGCGCTGCTGGCCGACTATATCGAAGCGCACCATCCGACGGAGCCCTAGGTGCACCACTTCAACTACCGTGACGGCGCCCTGTTCGCCGAAGACGTCGATCTGACGGTATTGGCCGGCAAGGTGGGCACGCCCCTCTATGTCTATTCGGCCGCCACGCTCCGCCGTCATGTCCGCGTCATGCGCGAAGCCTTCGACGGCATCCCGACCCTTGTCGCCTACGCCATGAAGGCCAATTCCAACCAGGCCGTGCTGAAGGTGGTCGCTGCTGAAGGCGCTGGGGCCGACGTCGTCTCAGGCGGGGAACTCGAGCGCGCCATCGCCGCGGGCATCCCTCCCGACCGCATCGTCTTCTCGGGTGTCGGCAAGACAATTGCCGAGATGCGGCGCGGCCTCGAACTCGGCATCAAGTGCTTCAACCTCGAAAGCGAGCCGGAGCTCGAACGCCTGTCGGACATCGCAGTGTCGATGGGCAAGGTCGCGCGCGTCTCCGTCCGCATCAATCCGGACGTAAGCGCCGGCGGTCATGCCAAGATTTCGACCGGCAGGAAGGAAAATAAATTCGGCATCCCTTACGAGCGGGCCCGCGAAGTCTATGCCGGCATCGCCAGCCTGCCGGGCGTCGAAGCCGTCGGCGTCGATGTGCATATCGGCAGCCAGATCACCGACATGCAGCCGTTCGAGGAAGCCTATCGCCTCCTCGCCGAAATGGTTCGCATGCTGCGCGCCGACGGCCACGACATTCGCCACGTCGATGCCGGCGGCGGTCTCGGCATTCCTTATCAGCTCGACGATACCCCGCCCCCCGACCCGCTCGCCTACGCCGCCGTGGTGAAGAAGTATCTCGGCGGTCTCGGCGCCGAGATCGTGCTCGAACCCGGCCGCCTGATCGTCGGAAATGCGGGCATCCTCGTCACCCGCGTTGAATATGTGAAGGAAGGCGACAAGACCTTCGTCATCGTCGATGCGGCCATGAACGATCTCATTCGCCCCACGCTCTATGAGGCCGAGCACGATATCCAGCCCGTGCGGCACTCTAACCTTCCGCCGATCACCGCCGATATCGTCGGCCCCGTTTGCGAGACCGGCGACTATATCGCGCTCGGCCGCCGTATAGCCGGCGTCAAGGAGGGCGACTTGCTCTCGGTCATGACCACCGGTGCCTATGGTGCCGTGATGGCCTCTACGTACAATTCGCGCCCGCTGATCCCGGAGGTGCTTGTCGACGGCGCGCGCTGGCACGTCATCCGTCCGCGCAAGAGCATCGAAGAGCTTATTGCGCTCGATTCCGTCCCGGACTGGCTCTAGCTCCTGACTCACTCTGTCAGGAGGCCGTGTATGATGTCTCCATGGCACACGAAGTTCTCACCCGCCGGCATCTGAACCGCGCAACCCTGGCCCGCCAGATGCTGCTCGAGCGCAGCGACATCACCATCGCCGACGCAGTACGCTTTCTCGGCGGCCTGCAGGCTCAGCAGAGCAACGATCCCTATATCGGTCTGTGGTCACGCCTCGACGGATTTCAGCACGAGGACCTCACGGCGCTGATCATGGACCGCACCCTCGCGCGCGCCACTACCATGCGCGGTACCCTGCACCTGCACACCGCCGATGACCTCGTTAGCTTTCGCGCGCTCGTGCAGGACTACCTGATGGCGACATGGCGAAGCGGCTTCCGCAGGCGCTTCGCGGACCAGAACGAAGACGCCGTCCACCGCGAGGGCCTCAAGGTCCTCAGGAAGGGTCCAACCACTATTGGCGCGGTCGGCAAGGCGCTGAACGAGAAGTTTCCCGCGGCCGATCCATTGGCGCTCGCGATCATGGTTCAGATGCGCGAACCCCTGGTCCAGGTGCCGCCGACGCGCATCTGGAACAACGGCTCCGCCCCGTTGCTCGAACGTGCGGAAACCTGGCTCGGCAAGTTGAAGCCCACCCTCACGCGCAAGGACCTCGTTCGGCGCTACCTCGCCGCCTATGGCCCGGCCAGCGTCAACGACATGCAGGTCTGGTGCCGTCTCACAAAGCTCGGCGCTGAATTCAAAGCGCTCGAGGAAGAACTCGTCGTCTTTACCGACGAGGAGGGCCGTACCCTTTACGACCTACCCGACGCACCGCGTCCGCCCGCGGAGACGCCGGCACCGGTGCGATTCCTGCCCTTCTACGACAATGTCTATCTCGGCTACGACGACCGGCGGCGCATGCTCGAGCCGGGCGATGCCGAACGCATCAACATCTTCGCCAATTACAAGCCGCCGGTTCTCGTCGATGGCATCATCTCGGCCGGCTACGTGTTGGCCCGCAAGAAAGGCGCGGCCACTTTGGAAATCGAGCCCTACCACAAGCTCAGCAAGAAGGCGGTGCGCGAGATCGAGAAAGAGGGCCTGGCCTTCCTGCACTTCGCCGAGGCCGACGCCGAGACGTTCGACGTCAGCGTCCAGCCCTTCAGCCCATAGCGGCGCGGGCCAGCGATACTGTCTCGATCGGCTTCTTTTCGAGCGCATCGCTGACCTTCTGCAGCAGCACCTGCAGCGAGAACGGCTTGGGCACGACGTCGTAGATCAAGGCGTCGAGCCCATGTGCCCGCTCGCGCTGATCGGCAAAACCCGTCATCAGCATGATTGTCAGTGCGGGGAACTGGGCCGCAACGGACAGCGCAAGCGCGATGCCGTCCATCACCGGCATCTTGATGTCGGAAAGCAGCAGGTCGAACCGCCCCTCTTCTTCGACGACGATCTCAGCCGCGATGCCGCCATCCTCGGCCTCCACCACCTCATGGCCGGAATGGACCAGCGCGCGGCTCACGAAGGCCCGCACATTCTCGTCGTCCTCGGCAATCAAAATGCGCGCCATCATTCAACCCTTGGCAGACCCGCATCGCTGCGGGTGTTGGTAAAGCTGAGCCTGATCTTCTGCGCCCCTGCGGGCGGCGAATTCAGCTCCGTGGAAAAGTCCAGAACTTCGCCCGGTGACATTTCGCGTGCCTTCGGCAGCACCGTCCATTCGAACAGGATCGCTCCGGACCCATCGAGCAGCGTCACCAGAACCGGCGGAACGGACACCGTGTCGCCTGCGACCGAACGGATGCGGGCCGTCACCGAAACGACGTTGCGCCCCTGGCGCAGGCTCATCAACGTACGCGTATCTTCGAACTGCAGACCGACGACGTTGACGCCCAGCCCGATGGCCGAATAGAGCCCGGCAAGACCCGGATAGGCACGAACCAGCTCATAGCGGGCCACCACACCGACAATCAGGATCAGCGCCAGGACAGCAAAGGCAATGATGCGGGCCGAGCGCCTGAACCGGGCCATCGGCAAGCTGCGCCGTACGCTCTCGAGGCGCTTTTCCAGCGCCGTGCGGGCATGCTTTTCGACCTTCGGATCGGGCGCCGGAGGCGCCTCCGCCTTGGCCTTGGGGGCAATGGCAGCCCTGATCTGCGCCAGCGTCCGCTCATGTTCCTCATTGCGGAAGCGCGGTGCCGATTCCGCTTCCGTCGGCACGATTTCGCGCGCCTCGGCTTCGAACGCGGCATCCAGCGCCTTTTCCTGTTCCGGCGTGAACAGTGCGTCACCGGGCCGGTCAACGGCCTCAGCATGCCAGGACTGGCCACATTGGGCACACTGCACCTCGCGCCCGGCAACGCCGAGCGTGACCTGCGGCACCTGGTAGCGCGTGCCGCAATGTGGGCAGGCGATAACGGCCGTCTGGAGGTCCGGCGAACTCATGGCCGAACCTAGTCCGGGCGTGGTTAAGTTTCCTCAAACCCGCCCTTCTTGTGGGCTAGAGATAATCCGGGGGTTCGGCTGCTATCATGCGGGCCGGCTGATTCGGAGAAAGCGCCCGAGTGATCGAATTTACCAATGTCGGTCTCAGATACGGCAATGGCCCTGAGGTCCTGCGCGATCTCAGCTTTTCCATCGACCCCGGATCCTTCCATTTTCTGACCGGCCCCTCCGGCTCGGGCAAGACATCGCTGCTGCGCCTGTTGCTGCTGTCGTTGAAGCCAACGCGTGGCATGGTGCGAATGTTTGGCCGCGACGTGACCGACCTCGACCAGGATGCGTTGCTCGAGATGCGCCGGCACATCGGCATCGTCTTTCAGGAGTTTCGGCTGCTCGATCACCTGACGACATTCGAGAATGTCGCGCTGCCGCTGCGCGTCCTCGGCCAGCCCGAATCCGCCTACCGCAGCAATGTCACCGAACTGCTCGAATGGGTCGGCCTCGGCGAGCGCATGGATGCTTTGCCTCCGCTCCTCTCCGGTGGTGAAAAGCAGCGCGCCGCGATCGCTCGCGCCGTCATCGGCCGGCCGGATATTCTCCTCGCCGACGAGCCGACGGGCAATGTCGATCCTGACCTGTCTCTCAGGCTCGTGCGGCTGTTCGCCGAACTCAACAAGCTCGGCACGACAATCATACTTGCCACGCATGAACTGCCGCTGCTCGAGCGCTTCGATTTCCCGCGCATGCTGCTGAAGGATGGCGAGGTACGAATCCATGGCTGAAACGACGCTCCAGCCGCTCGACGATGTTGAACCGCGCAACGTCGCGTCGCGCCGCGTCGCGCCGATCGTGCCGGAGCGCTCGGTCGCGGGGCGCACGCTGGTGCTGCTCATCGCCATCATGACGTTCCTGTCGGGCGTGACGCTCGGGGCTGTGGTGCTGGTACAGAAATCGGCCATCGCCTGGTCGTCCGATGTCGGCCGCGAAGTGACGATCCAGCTTCGCCCGGTCGAGGGCGAGGTGATGGACAGCAATATCCGCACCGCCATCGCCCTCGCGGAAGCCACGCCCGGCGTCTCCAGCGCCTACGCTCTCACGCTGGAGCAGAGCGAGAAGCTGCTCGAGCCCTGGCTCGGAGCCGGGCTTGATCTTTCGGCCCTTGATATCCCCCGCCTCGTCGTCGTCCAGTTGGGCGACCCCGCGGATAGCGACCTGAGCCTGCTCGAACGCAACCTCACTGCCATCAACGGCGCTACGCTCGACACCCACGCGGCTTGGCGACAACAGCTCAACGGCATGGCCGGGACGCTCGTGTTTTCGGGCGTGCTCGTACTCACGCTCATCGTCCTTGCGACGGTGCTTGCCGTCGTCTTCGCCACGCGCGGCACCATGTCCTCGAACCGCGAGATCGTCGATGTGCTGCATTTCATCGGCGCCTCGAACAGCTTCATCGCCGGAGAGTTCCAGGGGCGATTCCTCTCTCTCGGTTTCCGCGGCGGGCTTCTGGGCGGCATCGGAGCGGTCGCCTTTTTCTTTGCGGTGGCTGGCGCCGCCGGCTCGATCTTCCCCAATGAAGCGAGCACGCAACTCGGCTTTCTCTTTGGCCGCTTCTCCCTCGGTTTCGACGGCATCCTCGGCATCGCCGCTGTTGTGCCGGTTATCGCCGCACTTACCGCGATCACTTCGCGCTTCACCGTCCGCCGCTTCCTGACGCAGACCTCGTGACACGTCACATACGGCCAGGCTTGTGAACCAACCCCCGCCTGTGCTGTTTCACTGACGACGACCGGGCGAACCGGCGCGGAGGAACCATGGCCGTCATCCAGGCGCTGCGTACGGCGCTGTTCTACCTGCTGTTCCTCGGCCAGACGGTGATCCTCGCCATCATCGTGGGCACCGCCGCCATGATCCGGCGCGGCCGCACCGATTTTGGCTGGCGCGTCGCGCAATACTGGGCCGCCGCCAACCTCACCCTGCTGCGCCGCATCGTCGGGATCAGCACCGAGGTGAGCGGCATCGAAAACCTGCCCCCCGGCCCCTGCATCATCGCCGGCAAGCATATGAGCGACTGGGACATCTTCGCCCTCCTGCCGCACACCAGCGGCAAGCCCGCCTTCATGGCCAAGAAGGAGCTGATGGACATCCCTTTCTTCGGCCAGGCCGCAGCCTCGTTCGACACCATCATGGTGGACCGCAAGGCCGGCGCTGAAGGCATCCCGCGTATGATGGCGGACGCGCGAAAGGCTCTCGCCAAGGGCTGCCGCATCATCATCTTCCCCGAGGGCACGCGAAAAGCGCCGCTTGCCGACCCCGACTACCGGCAGGGCATCGTCCGCATGTATCGCGAACTCAATGTGCCCGTGGTGCCCGTCGCGCTCGATTCGGGTCTCTACTGGGGCCGCAACAGCCTCGTCGCCTGGCCCGGGACGGCGCGGGCGAAGTTCCTGCCAGCGATCCAGCCGGGGCTGACCGATGCGGCCTTTCGCGCATTGCTGATCGAAACGGTGGAACGTGAGACACGCGCCCTGGTCCTCGATGCAATTGACCGCGGTATCGCCCGCCCCGTCACCGGTGACCTGGCCGAGCGCGCACGCGCAGCCCGACAAGCAGCAGCGGGTTGAACGCATCGAACCCACTATAGGTTGACCCACCACGCGAAGCAGCCCATAGATATAGCGTCGAGGGCGAATTTAAGTTGACCTTGTCCCAATTTTGTTCTACTTTTGTTCCCTCTCGCGGAGTCGGGGAATGGGGGTCATGGCTTCGGTTGCCGAGCGCCGAAATGCTCTTCCACTGCAGTTGCGCCAGGTGAACTGGCGCGGCCGGTCGGGCCGCTTTTATGCGCTGACGCCGGAACGCCTGGATGCGTTCGGCCTCGCCACAGATGGCCTCTACCTCCTCGCACTCGGTCCCAACGTGATGTGGGTCGGCTCGGCCCGCGATGTTATCGACGACGCCCAGAGCCGCGCTCGTTTCCGCCTTGCGCTGGACTGCGCCGACCGGGCCTTCGCGGTCGACACCACAGCCGATGACCTGACTCGGATGACGATGGTGTGGGACCTCGAAGGCGCCGAGCCGGTCAGCGGCCTCAGCGCCGCCTAGGCACTCTCGACCAACAACACATCATCGGCATCGAGCGCGGCGACGATCTCTACGAGCATGTGGTCGCGGATCCCCAGTTCGATGAGCTTTTGCGCGGTGTTGCGCACATACTCGGCATTGCGGCCAGACTCGCCCGCGCCGCTTCGCACCAGCCGCACCTGTTCGCCGATAGCCAGCCTGCCGGCGAACTGCGGATGGTCCTCGTTGACCAGATAGGCCAGCGCCCGCACCTGCCGGCCATCAGCCAGCACCACCTTGCGCCAGGCGGCGCGGTACACCCCGCGGTCCTGCTCCCGCTCCTCGAGATAGGCAAACACCTCGTCCCAGCCCGCCTCCTCGACCTCGAAGGCAACGCCTCGGCACGAGCCGCCGCGACTCAACCCGAACACCAGCCCCGGCCGCTCTGGCGTTCCGCGGTGCCGCTGCGAATAGACCGAAAGGGATCGGTGCGCGCCGTGCAGCACGGCCCTCTCGGCGCCGACATGGTCGAAGCCCGGATTCCAGATCAGCGAACCGTAGCCAAAGACCCAGCGTGTCATCGCTAAATTGCTAGTGCGCCGCCCGAGCCCCGTCCAGCCGCGCCGGCGGGTGACGGGCATGTGCCGGGCGGATAGAAGGGCGGCCATGACAAAGCGATTCGTAGCGCTCGGCATCGTCGTTGCCATCGTCGCAATCCTGTGGACCGGCGCCTGGTTCGCCGCCGCCACGATGGCCACCAGCACCGTCAAGTCGCTCGAAACCGCCGACGGCGTGAACAATCCGCGCCTCACCTGCGGCCGCTTTGGGATCGGCGGCTTCCCTTTCGGCTTCGACGCCACCTGCACCGACGCCGCCATCACGTCCGGCGACGACACCGTGACCCTCGCCGGGCTCAAGGCCTCGGTGCTGGTGTTCAACCCGTTCCACGTCCTCGCCTTCGCGCAGGGACCGGCAACCTACGACGACGCCTATAACGGCATCCGTCGCCGCCTCGACTTCGCCGATGCAGAGGCAAGCGCGCGCCTCACCGGCTGGCGTATCGGCCGCGTCTCGGTCGTGATCAACGAACCGGTCCTCACCGACACGATCGTCGAAGACCGGCCGATGGGCAAGGCGGCACGCGCCGAGTTGCACCTCATCGACGTGCCGGACAAATACGACGCGACTGCAGGCCTCGCCACGCTCGCCGAACACGTCGCCATCACCGGCCTCGACGCGCCCGGCATCGAAATCGCCGGCGGCAATGCCGTTTTGGATGCAGAGATCACCAACCTGCCCGACGACGTCCGCACCTACGGCGATGCCGATCTGTTGCGCCGCTGGCAGGCAGGCGGCGGCAAGCTGCTGATCGTGTCGTTCAAGGGCCAGGACGACGACACCAACTTCGACACCAGCGGCACGCTGGGCCTCGACAGCACGGGCCGCGTCGAGGGACAGATCAAGATCAACTCGACCGGCGTCGTTGAGCTTGTGCAGGATCAGATCCCACAGGAAGTCCGCGGACTGCTGCTCGGCGCTCAGGCGGCAGATGGGAGCTACAGTCAGGTGCTCAACATAGCTGCCGGCGTGGTACTCGCGGGCGTCCTGCCCGCTGCCGTCATTCCGCCTGTCTGGTAGGTCTCAGGCGCGCTTGTCGACCACGCGGCCCTGGCCCTGCGGGGCCGGTGCGGAACGCGCCACGTTATCGATCATGTCGATCAGCGCCATGTCCATCTCGTGGCTTTTCTTGATGATGGCGATGGTCGCCAGCGTCTGCGTCTTGGTTGCCTGCATGGCGAGCAGCTGCGAAACCGGATCGGTACTCATCGGCTACTCCTTTCGCCCAGGCGGGCGCTGGCTGCTGAACCGGCCCGGCGTCCATAGAACATCATTCTTTCCATTGCCGTTACCGACCCTGGCAAGAACAAACAGCAAATCCGACAAACGATTGAGATAGATCATCGTCTGCGGGTTTACGTGCGGCTCGGCCGCGATAAGGCCGACGACCAGCCTCTCGGCGCGCCGCACCACCGTCCGCGCCACATGCAGCGCCACCGAAAGCACTGTCCCACCGGGCAGAACGAAGCTCTGTAGCGGTTCGAGACCCTCGTTATAGCCGTCGATCTGCTGCTCCAGCCACTCGGCTTGCGCCGGTGTGACGCGGAGCGACTGCGTGCCACCTTCAGGATCGGTACCTGGCGTAGCGAGATCCGAACCCAGGTCGAAAAGATCGTTCTGGATACGGGCGAGCACACTATCGACCTTGGGCATGGACGCGGTTTGCAGCCGCGCAACGCCGATCATCGCATTGGCCTCGTCGACGGTGCCGTAAGCCTCGACACGGATATCGTGCTTCAGCCGCCGCGGCCCGCGCACCAGCCCGGTCGTGCCGTCGTCGCCGGTCTTGGTGTAAATCTTGTTGAGCTTGACCATCGCGTTCCGCCAGAGGATGCCGGTGTTTGGCGGCTGGCGCGCCATCGGGCAAGCCAGCCTGCGACAGCAGTCTTAACAATGACTTGCGTCAGGCGCCCGAGCCGCGGCCGAAGAGGTAGAACACGCCCAGCAGGATCACCAGCGCTACGGCCTGGGCGATCACGCGGGCGCGCATCAGCATCTGGCTGCGATTGCCGTCACCGCCCCGGAACATGTTCCAAAGACCCATGAACAGGATCACCGCAACCACGCCGAGGGCGGCAAGGATCAGGATATTGGCGATCGATTGGGTCATGGGCAGCGTAATGGCACGAATCGGCAACACGCGAAACTGCTTCCGCGCCGCACCCCGCCCCCCATGCAAAGGCGTGGATATCCCGCGCTCTCATTCTCGTGAACGAGCGTTCATGTTGGCTTCATGTGGGAAAAACCATAGTCCCGCCCAAGAACGATGCTCCTCCTCGTTCGCCATAACCGAAGGGACGAAACATGAAAAAGATTCTCGCCATTGCTGCCATCCTGTTCGCGGGTAGCTTTGCTTCCGCGGTGCAGGCCGACGATATCGCGCTGGGTGAACCCGCTTACGGCGGTACCGGCTGCCCGGCCGGCACAGCTTCCGTGGCCCTCAGTGACGACCAGAAGTCGCTCTCCATCATTTTCGACGAATACTTCGTCGAAGCCGGCGGCGAGACGAACAAGTCGTTCGACCGCAAGAGCTGCAACGTCGCCATCCCGGTTCACGTGCCGCCGGGCCTGGCGATCTCGGTTCTCGCCAGCGAGTACCGCGGCT
>JBEBHC010000005.1:0-47133 GCA_040081185.1 Devosia sp.
GAAAAGGGCAGCGACCGCCCTGAAACATTCGCCGCCAAGCGTTGGATACCCTGGCTACTCGCTTACACGGGTGCCCGCGTCGGTGAGATTGCTCAGCTTCGCAAACAGGACCTACACGAGGCAGGCGACCATTGGCGCATCACCATAACTCCTGAGGCCGGCACCGTGAAAAGCAATGAGGCGAGACAGGTCCCGCTTCACCCGCATCTAGTGGAGCAGGGGTTCATCGAGTTCGTGAAGGGAGCCCCGGACGGACATCTGTTCCTCAAGCCCAACGCCAAGACCGGAGACGTGCTGGGACCGATGACCGGCGTAAAGAATCGCGTGCGCGAGTTTGTTCGGGAGCATGTCCCGGACCCCACAGTTCAGCCGAACCATGCTTGGCGGCACCTCTTCATCACCCGCAGCCGCGCGGCTGGCGTCGACCAGGAGCTGCGTCGAATGATCACCGGGCACACTGGCTCAGGTGTCGACGAAAGGGTCTACGGCGACCCAGCAGGGCTCTACCGAGAGATCTGCAAGCTTCCGCGCTTCGAATATCGCACGTAGTCCAGCGGACCGCATGATAGAGCCTAGATCAAAGCGAGGCGGCGCGGCTGCTATTGGGCACCGTTGCGAAGGCCTTTCGCCAGCCGCTCCGCAGCCATGCCAGCAAGCGACGGGGATCGCACCTCGCATTCCCACACGACCATCACGTTCCAACCTAGTCGCTGGAGCTCCGTGGAATGCTCCTGATCCCGTTCGACGTTGCGACCAAACTTGCGCAACCAGAAGTCCGTGTTGGACTTGGGGGTGGTCGCAACCTTGCACCCTGCATGGCGGTGCCAAAAGCACCCGTGCACGAAGATCGCGGTTCGATACTTCGGCAGCACCACGTCTGGCCTCCCGGGCAACCTCTTGTCGTGCAGCCTGTAGCGGAAGCCAAGGGCATGAAGTGCGCGGCGGAGCGCCAGCTCAGGGGCAGTATCACGACTAGGAATCCTGGCCATTCGCCGCGAGCGTTCGGCAGGGCTAAGCGTGTCAGTCACGTCTACCTTCGGACAGAAGCTCGAAGAATGGCGTTCCTCTCACGATCATTCCGGGCCCATCGAAGGTCTTGTACAGGCACTGGTGGACGGGCAGGCCCTTGATGCGCTCTGCTATGGACGGCAGGTCTTCCACCAGGCCAAGGGCAGCAAGCTCGACGGCCGTGACATTCGGCACTTTATGGACGAACCACGTAAGCAAGGGCTCGCGATAGTCCGTGGCATTCACCTTGAAGTGCCGGAGGTACTGAGAGGCAAGGATAACGCCTACGCCAAATTCCCGCCCTTGCAGCAGGAGCTTGCGTAGCACGTCAAACTCATACCTCATGATGTTGTCCGCCTCGTCAACCAAGAGGTAGGAATCGACGGCTCGAAGCGATGGTGCCGTCCCGATAAAGGCTCGCTTCGGGATGGTCAGCATGTGTTCGTAGAACATGTTTAGAAGAATCGCCACGAGCATGTTCTTGCTTCTGTCGTCCTGCCCCAGAGCGTCCAAGGCGACAACTACGGTACCGTCTAGAAACTCCGAAAACGGGATGGTCTTGCTTGGATCCGGCTCGAATATCTCCATGTCTACCAGATCATCGATGATGGCCATCGGGCTGTCTGACTTTCCCTGCAGTATCTCTCGATAAGCTGCATGCACGTCATAGATGGTTGGCGATCGCCCATCGATGGGACGTTGGTAGGCAGAGCGTACCGCCAACTTCAGCTTGTCCCGCTGCACGGGCCCGATGCCCGAATAGATCTTGTCGAGCACGTCAGCAAAGAACCTGAAGCGTTCAAGCCAAGGCGGCGGGGACGGCGCCATTCCTGTCGTGTCGAATAGGTTCAGGGGGAGGCGGTGCGGCACGACGACCCGGGCCTGCGTGGCATGCACAAACTCGTCGCTCCGGTAGTCTCGCTTATAGTCAAGAATCAGCATGCGAGGACGGATACCCCTGTTCGCCTCCTTTGCCGCAGACAGCTGGTAGATAAGCGACTTCAGAAGCTGCGTCTTGCCGGTCCCGAGGTCGCCGACAACTCCGATGTTTAGCTGATTGAGGCGCGTATCGGAGATGTTCAGGCCTATGGAAGTGCTGGAAAAGCCATCAACTACGCTCCCAACCGAGATCTTGATCCCGTCGGAGGGCTGCTCGTCCTTTTGCAGGCTCGCTGGCGCGACTCCCGACATGGTTGCTGGCGGATTGGGCGCGACCCCGTCGACAGCGATATCGAGCTCCAGAACTTTGGTGGAACGTTCGATCCGGTCAGAGGAAGGAACGGCAGCCCCGGGAGCATCCGAAGACGGCATCTTGTTCGGCTGCATATGCGGAACGATGTTCCACTGTCCGATCCGCTCTCTGACACTTGAGTAGAATGCAGTAGGATCACCCAGTGCGATAGCGCTCGCGTCGGTGGCGGATATTACGATTGTCTCCTCGAAGCCGTCCCCATCTGCGTCACGGGCATCGCTCCGGATGCTATCGTCGATCACGATAAGCCGTCCCACTTCGTCGACTACGACGCTTTGGTCATCTGATAGGATTGTCTCTGCAATTCGCTCATGCAAGTCCGACCACTGCGTCGATAGTTCCGCCAGCTGATCTTGTTGGCTGTAAACCCGTAACCCGAAGCTCACCATCGACAAAAGTAAGTGCTGGTAGGTGACCCGCCAAGCGAGCAAATCAGCAGCCCGGTCCTTCATCAACGCGAGCAATGAGGAGAACGCGCGGGCCTGTCCGAGGGCATCCGTCATATCTGCAGGCGGGAAAATCGTGCCTTGCCGGCATTTTACTTCGATAGGAGTGACGCGGATGCGCACCGTGCTATCAACTACGCAAACTCCAATCGCAACAAGGTCCGGCCTCGAAAGGCTTCCCTCCTTTCGTTCCCGCCTCAGCGAAACGGCTAGGTCACCCAAGAACCCTCGGAATGGGTCCACCGGAACCAGAATGGTTACGCGAGTTCCACTTTCGTCCGCCTCGTGGACGGGCAGCAGGCTATCGATCGTCCTGTCCAAGCGAAATCGATCTTGGAGAAGGCGCGACGCGACAAACACTCCTAGGTCGCCCGTCGCTCCCGCATTGTCACCGGACAGACCACGAAGTGTTGGTATACCCCGACGAGCGACTTCGAGCAGGATCTGTTCCACCTGATCTTCACTGGTGCCGTCCCCACCGGGCAAGCGCCCAAGGACTTTTCGCAATGCAGCGTTGTCGGAAGGCCGCACCTTCGAAAGGAGGTAATAGCCGTTGGTATCGCCAGCTCGCTGTGAGTAGGAGGGAAGGTCGTAGTCCCACAAGTAGGCACCCTTGAGCCATTTGCCCAAGAAGCACGCGGGGTCCACAGAGGCCGACGAGACCGCCACGAAGTCGGCTCTTCTATCGATAAGCATGTTCTCGATAGCGTGCACATTGGGCGCGAAGCGAAGCGCAGTCCTCAAGTCGCGCCGGCTTTCGATTGCCAGGACCGCGGACAGAACCTTGTCCGCGAATGCATCCCCGGATGCTGGCATTGGCTTTCCTTGCCTGCTCTCCAAAAGGAATGATCGGTCACCTCCGGGCAACTGGCGACGAACACGGTGCCTGATGAGGGCTCCTGCGGCCAGAGGTGATCGGCTCGAGTTTCGCGCGAGCTCCGGCTCCGAGGTTTCGAGTTGGGCGATTATTCCCAGGTCCGGAACTGCGTCGGCGGGTTGCTTCTCGAACCACTTCACGGCGTTGGACGTGTAGTCCGCTAGGTTGGCGATTGTAGCGTCATCGGGACGAGCGCCTACATCACGCGCATCGTAAACGTTGAGCGCTCGTTGACCTACCGAGGGCATCGATGACGCTGCTCGCTCGGGCCCGAACTGCGCCTCGGCCCACTCCTTCAATCCAACGGTGCACGAGTCTGATGGTCCCCCCGAACTGGAGAGAGCGATGCCCAAGGTCGACTTCGCGGAGAGAAGTCCCGAAACGTCCGCGGCCGCACGGGCAACTTGACCAGCGCTGAACCCGGCCGCCACTCCACCGACCATTATTCCGAGAGTTCCATCAAACGGTGCTTTCCGAGCACGTTCGGCCAGTTGGCCTAGTTTGGAAGCGTTCCACATGACGGACCAGTAATCAGAATCACATTCTACAGCCACGAAGTCGGCCAGCTCGGATCCATCGGGTGAGTGAATGGAAAGTGAGATTAGATCGGGAATACTGTCGGGATCGAGGATGCCAGCAGCTGGGCAGGGGGCGTCGGAACTCCCAGACAGAAAGAGTGTCCGTTGCGCAAGTGCATGCCACGAAAGCCGCAGTGGATGCATAGGCGTCAAGATAACCGCGTCTATTTGACGTGAGAGGGTGCGCCCGGAACCTTCTAACGCCGTGACTGCAAAGAGGTCGATCCATGTCGCGACATCGGGCTCGGAGGCCACCCAACTCAGGTAAGCGTCTAGGTAGCGCTCCACGAGTTGTGCGAAGGTGTCGTCTTGGGCCATCCATCTACCCAATGGCGCTGTCTCAAGAACTCCAAGTTGCTCATCGCTTCCCCTGATTCTCGCCGCAATCTCGACGCGGGCCTGAACGAAAGCCGCCGGGGGAGTGAATGCGGAAGCAGGCGGTCGCGGATCATGAAGGAAGTCGGCCGAGGTAATTCTGGGCAGCTTGTGGCCATGCCAATCTGGTGGCCTCCAATCTGCGAGATAATCCTCGGCGAGGACTACTGGGAGGTAGGACCTTTCAACAAACTGCGGATCAATCAGCCACGCCTGAAGGCTGGTAAGGCGTGAGTTGCGATCAATTTGAATTATCGTGCGTTCTTGGAAGCTTTCAAGGTTCCGCCGGTTGTGGCGTATAAGGCGATCAAACTCGCTTGGACACCCGACCTCGGATATCTCCTCGGACGTGATGTAGATACGGATGTACTCCGCTGCTTCAGCGTCCGCTTCTCGACGCAACGGTACGTCTATCTGATACTTTCCATCAACCTCTGCCTCTAGGTGCAGCTCGCCGCTACGGATAGGCGTGATAGCCAACGCATCTTTCGTTTCCGTCCCGTCGTCGTCGTCGCGCATGCCCTCTGCGAATTCGCCAAATATCACTTTTGGGTTCACGAACATCGAGAGCTCGACCCTGCCCGAGCCGACGACAATCAGCGACGTCTCGAACGATGGGCCGCCCTTAGCGCGTGTGGTCACCTTCTTTGGGGGCGAGATCTTTTTTGCGAACCGAGAGTAGACAAAGAAACCAGGCTGCCACGTGGACAGTGCAATAACTCTCAGGGTTGAGTCCCTAAAACCTGGCGCCTGTGCCGTGTATCTCAGTGGGACCTTATGCGTGGCTGGCTGGTCATCAACGACCTGATCGCCGTTCTTTAGGTTGCCAGCGATCGCAGTTTTCGCAGCCGATCCTGCTGACCTGACGAGCATGCCGG
This sequence comes from Devosia sp., assembly GCA_040081185.1. GTDB lineage: Bacteria > Pseudomonadota > Alphaproteobacteria > Rhizobiales > Devosiaceae > Devosia_A. The sequence continues at coordinate 5,415 of JBEBHC010000005.1, forward strand.
CAACAAGGTCATTCGGCGCATCCACCTCAAGTTCTACGCTCGATAGGACCAGTGCCGGCATACCCCTCCGCTCGGGTATCAATGAGTTGCGACACTTGAGGTTGACCTCAGACCTTAGCGTTTCGCCCTGTGACAGAAGATCATCCAGACGCTCGACGGTTAATAGCTTCCACCATGCAGGAGGCTCGTCCAAACTAAGGCCAACGCTGGGTGCGAAGTAGGCGCCGGGCGCCCGTTGGAACGCGGTTACGACACGACAAACTTGCTGCAAGTGCTGCAGCAGCGAGTCGAGCGCCGCTTTTTCGTTCTCGACATCCGTATTGGTCTTCGCAGCCTCAACCCCGGTGCGAAAGCCATCGGCTAGTTCCTCGGCTAGCTGTGTCAGCCCCGCAAGCTGGCGGGTCGCTTCAATCTTCCCACTGGCTGTTGGCGGAACTCCGCAGGCGAGGCTTATCAAGCTCGGCAAGTCAGCAATGCTGCCTAGCGACGCGAAGTGCACTCGCGAAAGAAAGGACCACAATGCTCGGCGCGAAGTCTTGTCTGCGTCGACCTCGTCAAAGGCCATGGCAGAGCGTTCGATTAAGCGCCGCGCTTCTTCGCGCTGGGCACCGGTGATGCCAGTTTGATCCAGTGCCCGGTCCACTAGCACTTGAATGAAAGGATCGTCCCACCAGACTTCAAAGGGCGTGTTTGCAGACGTGATCTTTGCGTCGAGACCAAACTCGTCCGTGGTCGATGAAACCGATCGGTTTGTTCGCTGCCCTGGGGAGATGAGTGCGAGGTAGCTAGGGGATGACGGAACGTTTCGAAGGTCCAGAAGATGGGTCTCGTCGCACCTCCCCGAGGATCCGATTGGAGGATTGGAGACGATGCTATCGCCACTTACTTGCAGAAGTACTGGAAGGCGGCTTCCATCTTCCTGTCCGGCGATGGAAATGCCTCCGTCCACGCTGAGGGAACTGAAGACGTCATCCATTATCTCTAGCGGTGGGCCATTGAAGATAAACCGTGATTCCGCGAGCGCACCACCTCGTGCGCCAACAGCCTGCGAAATACGGTCTCGAATGATGTCGGCAATGACCTGAGCTAGTCGGTTCATATTAGCTCCGTGCCCAACATCTTAAAGGGCGGTAGGAGTAGCATTCCGCTCTCTGCATCCGGACTGTCCAGAATCAGGCCAAGCATTCTTAGTTGCTGCCCAAGGTCGCTCGCACCGATCTTCTGGGGCTCGATCGCTATCCCATAAGTGGCTAGGTGATCACTTAGGCGATGGATAGACCTCGGGCCCCCCGCACCCATCAAGGTGCAATGGACCAGTGCCAGTATAGAGACGGGACCAAGTGCTACCACCCAGGGGTTGGAAGAATGTTCGCCTCGCTTGCGAAGAAAGTATCCTTGGTCGTAGCCCCTGAGTATGGGAAGTGCGGATTGGCGCTGGCCCAGAGAGTATTGAATGAATTCATGCATGTTCGCGCCGACGCCCTTCTTGCAGAGCAAGGTGCGCGCCTCACGCTCTAGAATTTCTCCGACGATCGATTGTAGCTGCGATGGCTGGTCCCCGGACAGGTTGTCCCGAATGTGCTGGCAAAGAGATGCCACTCCTTGACTAGAGGACATGTCTCCAACGAATGGAGCGCCAGCTTCTTCGAGAAACCAGAGCGTCGCATTTAGTCCAATCCGCGCTTGAAGGTATTGCGAAATGAGGTCATCCACGCCGGACATCGCGCGGTCGCCGTAAGGAAAATAGGAAAGCCTAGTTGGGAAAACAGCAGCACGAGCTTCTGCGACAGCAGGAACAGCGGCGTGCGACAAGACTCCAGAAACCAAACCCCAGATCCGCCCATGGACCTCGCAAAGCCAAGTCACATGGCTTGCCGCAGCGATTCTCACGACCGACTCGAGGAGGCTTATCCATTGCCGGCGTGTTAGGTATGGCTTCGAAGCAATTATCGCGGCGAGGTCCTCGACGAATCTCTTCGCCGGATACTGGATGGAGCTTCGGTCGGCAGGCGAGAGTATGCGCGCGTCGTCTGGCGCGGGGATGCGAAAGGTCCATTTTGGTTCATCATTCGCCCAGGCGGCTACTTCCAGTTGTAGCCACCGAGCAAAGACGTCGTCACGATCGCTGACGGTCAAAGCATCAAAAAGCTTTCTCCATAAGTGCAATGCCGCGGCATCGTCGGAAGACCCGAGCCAGACCAGCCGTTGAACAATTCCGCCGGCGTGCCACGAGTTTCCGCTGTTTCTAGCCGCGCCACTGATTGTGGCGATCCCCGGTACGATCGGCGCGACCTGCAACGTCCGCCGCGCTGACTGATTTGGCCGAACAGGTGTTTCCAGAATGCCGTGGAAGAGAGTTAGGGCGATATCTGCTTCGAGCGTGGCATTATCTGGCTTCTTCTTCCGATCCCGCTGCTTCGAAAGGGACTTCTCGAATTCGCGGCCCGCTTGGGGCACGGATCGCTCCGGCAACTCGAACCCTATCGTTCGCAACAAGGAAGAAAGGAGGACTTCCGAACTTGCGTACTCGGGAGCGGGCGCCACGGCCAGTGAGGATTTGCGATACGCCTCGTGGGTTGATTTCCAAGGCGCAGTTTGAAACTGCTCAATAGCCACTACTTCTGTCCTCCGCTCGGGCGACGAAGGTGTCGCGGTAGGCCATTATTGATGCTCGACTATCTCCCAGACGCATTCTGGCACGCTCCAGGAGCTCAGCATCTCGCACAAGTGGCCCTGACAACCTCGCCTTAGCGGCGTCCAACATCGCAACGACGGTCTTCGGGAGCGAAGCTCGCGATAAGCCACGGTCCAATTCGATTACGGCTTTGAACAGGTCATAGGTCAACGCAATAGACTGTTCTGATGACCCGCTGCCCACCCTCAGAAATCTGATGGGCGATTTGGGACGGCCATTCAGTTCTTGAGGAGTCATGCGAACGGCCCTGCGAGGCAAGACTAGCGTGGCGCGACGTTGTTCAGGAGGGATCGGCTGCCCGAAAGTGGTGGTGAGAGAAACTTCGAATGCATCGCCGGTATTCAGCAGTTCTTCGACTCTTCGGGCCGCATCGTATAGTAGACGCCCTTGCCCCTCCTTCTCGTCCCCTATCTGTTGATAGGCCCGAAGTATCGACTCGTTGGGAACGACGGCCGACTTAGCTCCAAGAGAACGCCGAACGACACGGCATGCAAAGTCACGAATGGTAGCCTGAACACGAAGCGCCGCTGCCGGCTTTTTTCGTCTCGTGGCTGAACCCGAAAGCGCCTTGTCGAGGTCCCCGAGCCTCCGCAGGACCATCGCCTCGGTCGCATTGAGAAACTGATACTTCCGAACAAGATCGAAGCCCGCCTCAACCGACTGGCTAAATGCGATATCAATGTCGCGTATGGTTAGGTTGCTTTTCGAGCTTACGGGAATGTCCCCATCAGGATCCGCAAGCGCCGGATCTAGGTGCGACATGCTTTCGAGCGATGCGGCGATTGTGGCGGGATAGTGCGCTGTACTCCTCCTCGACTGGAGAAAGTAGAAGAGGCCCATGAGAGTATGGTTGGTTTCCATGCTCAGGTCGCGAATGTCTTGTCGGAACTGGGCCCTGTTCGTGTGCCGCCACTCGCCGAATAGTGCGTGTTCGTAGCTCGCAGCGAGCAATTCAAAGAGAGCCACCGATTTTGTCTTACTTGGCTTGCTGAGCTGGCTGAGCTCACCGTCAAGTCCGAGCTGTACGGCCGCCCACTCGCAAGGGTCGGTGTTGTCCCCTGATTCAGTGTTCCGATGGCCGGCAAGCAGGTAAGATGTGAGCGAGAATAAGTCGCGAAAGCTCCACCGCCGGCTTGTGCTGATTTCATGCCATCTGAGGATGCGTATCAGCGCTTCCCGCGAGCTCTCCTTACTCAACTGATCACGGCTAGTGCAAAATGGACAATGCGGTCCTGCAGCGCACTCGCCATGTCGCTGCCACTTCTCAGGAGACACCGCTTGTTCCAATAGCGAACGCGCAGCAGCCTCGCCGCCACTGTCTGGCGAAACAAGAAGGCTTTCTACATCCATTGGCCAGACGGCCACCTCCTCGAAGTGTGCAAGCGGCCAGCAAGAAGGTGAAGTTGGCGACAAGCTTACCGAAGCCGCTATCGTTTCGAGTAGCCGGGCGGATGCGGCATCGCCAGTTTCAAGCGCCAACGTCAACGCATCATCCAAAATTCCGCGGTTCACGCAGCAAAGGTAGATGAGATTGGATGGACCGTTGAGCGCATCTTCCAGTTCTGAGATCAATAGCCGCGCAGGGCTGCCACTCGGTGCGCCAGCAACCACTGAGGCGTCTTGCACTAGAACTAGCGGTCGCGCCAACGAGGCCGACTCATCGATGCTTAGACGGACCGTTCTGGGTACGGATCTTCCCGGGGCCGGCAAGAACTGTACCGCGAGCGCTTCCATCAGCTTGCCGGCTGAGCCAGACATGCGGTCCAGCTGCCCTATAGTGATATCGATTGCTTCTGTTTTTCCGTTCCCGGGCCCTCCCACGAGGAGGATAATTCTGGGAACTTGAGGCTGTTTCTCGGCGATCTCACGTGCCCAATCGTCCAAACGATCAAGTAAGTTCGTTCGCAAAACCCCGGAAGTTGGTCGCCCGCTGCTAGAATCGAATAGCCGCCGCACACCGCCTGCGTGATGGCCTGCCCATCCAATTAATCCTATTGGAAACTCGCCCATCGCCCCTCCATGGACTGGGGAGCTAGGCGGCTCCTTCCAGTTGCTCGCTCGCTTCACGGGTGCTCGCAGCTGTCGCTTTGTCCAAAGTTTGAGAAATCGCCAGTCCCAACGCTCGCCCTAGGAGTGGCGGAACCGCATTGCCTACTTGAGTGTAACGGGGACACTCGTGAACCCTTCGAGAGCCGCCAGTTGTATACTTTCCACGGAAAACAAACCAATCGGGAAATGATTGTAACCGAGCGCTTTCACGCACGGTGAGGATTCTTGGTTCCGAATAGTGGAGAATATCGTCCGGTAACGTAGTAATCGTCGGGCTAGGTAAGTCACCGGCCATTAGGTGTATGCGCTGCTTTTTCAGCCCGAATCGCTTGCGGGCGTCGTCGGTCATGGGGGCGCCTTTGGCGCATTCTCCGAGTATTCGTTCAAATCGGTCACGAATATCGCGTCGATGCTTCACCATGCGCATGCTATCCATTGCGCCTCGGCCAACCCCACGGTGCATCAGCCTTTGGTAGGGGGTAGTCGGCCTTGAATAAACTAGCTGCTCGTAGCCACTGAGTTTCTGACGTTCATCCCGATACTCGACGGTGAATCGGTCTTCCGTTTCGAGGTCGGAAATAGCCGCCTTGACGGAGGTAGCTTCGGCGAGCCGAAGTTGATGAAGCTGCCGGCGCCGTACAATTTCAAGCTCCGCGAAAACGGCATCTGCGCCTCCGGCAACTCGCTTGGCGACGTCCCTGCGCAGACCAACAATGATCAGTCGCTCGCGTCTCTGCGGCACGCCGAAGGTGGAGGCGTCTACTACCCGTTCCCTCACATCGTAGCCCAGCTGCTGGAGTGCCCCGATGAGAAGTTCGGAGAATGCGACCCGGTCTTTCTTTTGTCCCTTGTGCTTGGCCTTCATGCCGGGGACATTTTCAACAACAAGAGCGGCGGGCCGCACAGCATCGACCGTCGCCACATATCTCTCAAACATCAAGTTTCGCGGGTCGTCGCCGCTCCGGCGTCCAGCCGGACTAAACCCTTGGCATGGAGGCCCGCCGGCAAGAACGTCAATCTTGCCTCGCATCGACCTGAGCCGGCGCCCGTGGGTCTCAAGCAGGTCGTCAATTCCCAGAGGAGCGACCGGCAGCCAGCTCGGCCACTCGAAAGGGGGAAACGCAGCTCTCGCAGAATGTTCGACCAGGTTGGTGCGGAAAGTCTCGAACGCCATAGCGTCCTTTTCAACCGCGAAGACCCCGCGAAGTCCGGCCCAGATAAGGCCGGTGGAAAGCCCTCCACAGCCCGCAAAGAGGTCCGCGAAGCGATAATCCGTCATTTGGAGCCCCAAAGTTGGTCAGGGCATACCACGATCCGTTTAAGGTTACCAGGTCAGTTGCGTATCATCACTGTCTAGCCAGTTTCACGCCGATCCGTCTGGGCGGGTTAACTCCCCCCCTATGCCCTATGGCAGCCCTCTAGTTTGACAATGTGATGAGGCTGGCCAGCTCTTCATCTCTCATCTCCAGATGGCGGCCTAAAGCAGCACGCTATAGCCGTGTCCTTTCGGTAGACAGGATGGCGAGGTTGGCTGATCCCTTAACCCTCCGCTCCAGATAGCGGCTTGGAGCGCACCGGAAGCTCTACCCCCAGCACCACCTTCGACGCCCTCCGCATCGCAGCCAGCACCAGATCCGCCTTCGATGCCGGCACCATGATCCCGTCATGCACCGGCAGGGCGGGGATGCCGAGGTCGATGAGGTCGAGGAGTGCCCGCACCAGCACCTGGCTCTCGCGGTACATCAGCGTCAGTCCCACGCCCGTCCCGAAAAGGTGCTTGATGGGAGCGTGACGCTTGCGGATGGCGATGGCGAACTTGGTAGCGGTCCACTCCCGCCCCAGTGCCTGCTTGAGGTCCCTTGGGAGCCGCTGCATCCGGCCCCGCCTGAAGTACATCGCATTGAGCCCCTGCTTGAGGGCGTCCCGCCTCAGGCCCAGCGGATCGGCGATGGGGTCGGGCTCCAATCCCTCGACACCGCCATAGGGATCGCCCGCGGGCAGCTTCAGGCCAGCCTCCAGATAGGCGAGTTGGGTGAACATACCGGTGAAGTCGAGATCGGCCACCCGCTCTCCGCCGATGCGCAGCTTGTGACGCTCGGAGCGGTGCATGTTGATCCAGAAGCCATCGTAAATGCGGCCATGCAGGTTGAATGCCGGTGGAGCTCCAGGTGTGGTCAATTGGAACCGCCGCGTCAGGTGGATAGGCGGCTGAGCCAAACCTTCGATCGTCACCTCACTGGCGTTCAGGAAGGCGGTGATCCGCGTCATCTGCGTTCGCAGCTCGATGGTCTCACCGGTATCCTCGTAATCGATCAGAACTTTCGGGGACCTGAGGCCGGTATCCGCCTTGAGGATGATCGTCTCGCCACCCCGAGCTGCCCTGCCTAAGTCCGCCAGCGTTGCGCCGGAGGTCGTGATCATGCGCCTTAACTTGGATGTCGGTATGACCGCGGTGACTGGGCCGTGGTGCCGCCCTCGCTCGATGCCCACCAGTCCAAGAGCCTCAAGTGCATCGAGGCCTTCCGCAAGCACATCGGGAGGCACGTCCGGGCGGTCGTAGCGCGTGAGGCGGTTGTGCCGGACTGGAGTTGCCAGGCGACGATGCGGTGCCCCAAGCGAGTTGCCCACCACGAGAAGCGCAACGTTGGAGGTGATGCTGGAAATGGCGTTGTGGCGACGGTCTCGAGCATCCGCACGGGGTCGCCGCCTCAATGGCTCGCGCCGGGCCTCGGCTTGGAGGAACACCTGCTCGGCTAGCGTGGTCAAGGCTGGGCCCTGTGCGGTGAGCCACGGGTCGAACTTCAGGTCCGTGCTCGCGGTCTCGTGTTCGTCCAGAGAGTTTCCTGCCTCAACGGGCATTCGATAAACTCGGCGTTTTGTTCATGCTTTGACGTCTAGCTTGATATCGATCGCCGCCTCCAGCTACTTTCAGCTACGTTTACGCAACGGCCATTTCCATGATCCCCGAAGCTGAAGGTGCAACGCCCTACGGGATATTCTCCCTCGCAGATGCCTATTTGTACGCCGCAAAGGATACGCTCGCGAACACGCGAAAGCTTACCGGCGGTCCTACGAGGCTGCTCTGCTATCACGCTTGCGAGCTGTATCTGAAAGCGTTCTTACGGGAACGGGGTGAGGACATTCCTACCCTCCGCGCGTATGGGCACGACCTTGCCGCGATGCTGGCCAGCGCCGAGTCCAAAGGTCTCAATCCGGCTAGGAAGGCCGCTGTAGCGATCTCCGAGGCCGTCGATCGCAACGACTACGTTCGGGTGAGATACATGGTTGTCGAAGTCGAGACCGACTTCACGGTCGACCAGGTTATGGCGCTGGCTGAGCGCATCAGAGCCTGTGTTCGGCACGCACTCGGCTTCGAAGAGTTCGGCACCACGGTATTGTATGCTCCTCCTGCATAGAGCGGCCTGGCCCAGCGAACCCCAATGGATTTGGCCTCCGGCAGCCAGTTGCGTGTGGTCATTTCCGCGCCGCTCACCAAGTTACCGCGACTGATAGTATCTCATGAAGGGTTAAGGCCGGCGCTGAAGCCGCGAGGGTGGCGGGCCTCTGAAACGTGGCTACCACAGTGGGAGGCTTGGGGCGGCCTGAACAGAGCCGGCGCTGCCGATGACCCGTCCATACTAGAAGGGTAAATTGACGAAGCCGTAGATCCAGCAGTCCAAGGTGGCGGGGTCAGCGTCATCCCATATTAGTAGGATCAGCCGAGCGAGGGCGAGGAAGCCGAAGCGAATGAGGGAGCGTTGAGGTCTCGCCATCCTCCAATCTCAGGGCTAAGGCCGTTGCTTCCTCTTTGTGCAATCCGCTTCGCCAGTCGCGAGAGCGTAGAACGCGAGCATCCGGTTGCCTTCAGGATCGTGTTCCAGCTTTGCCCGCTACGAAGCATGCTCATGATCGCGGAGTTGCGCTCTACGTCTTCACGACGCCCCTTGTAGAGCCGTTCGGCCTTCGCCTTCGCGATGCCTTGAGCCTGCCGGCGGCGGCGGTCGTCGTAGTCCTTGCGGGCAACAGCAGCCAGCATGTCCAGCATCATGGCGTTGATCGCGTTAAACATACGAGCCGTGAAATCATCGGCCGGCTGGATGAGCTGCCACGAGGTCGGCAGATCGAGGGCCACCACGCGAACCTGCCGTGCCCCAATCTCGGCCTTCAACTTTGCCCAGTCTGAGGATGTAAGGCGGCTGAGACGATCTACCTGCTCGATCAGTAGGACGTCCCCGGGCTCGCTTTCGGACAGCAGGCGGAACAGCTCAGGACGCTGCAAAGATGCGCCGCTCTCGTTCTCCAGATAGTAGCCGGCAATGCTCAAACCACGGTCCGCGGCAAAGGCTTTGAGCTGCAACTTGGCGCGGCTTGCATCCTGCTCCTCGGTAGACGCACGCAAATAGGCACGTACAAACATGACACACCATTGGTTCATTTAAGTAGTCTGATGGAATCAAGTTCCACAAGGGTTGTCAAAGCGGCCTTCTCGAACCAGTTAATCACAGGTGCCCTTGGCGCATACCCAACTACTCATTCCTTTGTGCACCGATCAACGGGTCGGAGTCAGCAGTATCTCAGGCTGCTAGAACAGGAATGCTATCGCCCGATCTCCAGGAACTGGAGAGCGAGGACAGCTTTGCGTGGGACAACATTAAACGCTCCCGCGGCGTCTTCGGTGACCTGAACCGAACCTTCCGAAGCAAACCACCACGAAGCGACAACTGGTCGCGGAAGAACTCGAGGTCGTGAACTGCTCGACCAGCGGAAGTGACACCGCCCTGGTCGTTCCATAAGTCGAGGTGGACCGCAGGCACATTGTTAATTCCAGGTGCCGAGCACAAAACGTCCAACAAGAAGCGCTCACCTGACTGCACAAGTGTCTCGTCAATCAACGCCCGGGCGCGGGCTGCGGCAGCGCTGTATAGGACATTGGGGTTGCCGACCCATGCGAACCCCTTGTGCATGCCTAGCAGCACCTCATTTTCGAGAATGCCGATTGCATAGTCGCCGAACGCTACCTTCTTTTCGCGCCATGACACGTCGCGATATTGACCTAGGTGTACAGCGACCGCGGCACTAAACTTTCGATGTTTGGTGGACATGATATCTTTCCCTGAAGCTGTCGAGCTAAGTGGCCGTCGAAATGTCGAGCAACAAGTCGGGCACAGCGATGTGGCTAACGGTGGCCGCCTCAGCACTCGTGACAGGGTTGTCATGGGACAATTCGGCGAACCTTCGTTTGGCAAGTTGACAATCTTGGGAGACTTTCAGTGAGACAGGCTGCTCGAAACCTAAAAAGGGCGCTACTGATCCGGGTTCGGTCAAACGAACGCGGTCTCGCGGAGCCATGCCCTTGTGAGACTGGTGAGACCTCCTCAGGCCCCACGGGAGGCGTGCGGGTCGTCAAAGGATACCAGCGTGGCGCGGCCAAATGGTCCCCTTTTCCGGGAGCGCCCAAGGGGACGGGGGAAGTTTGCTGCGTGCCCGCGCACATACCGGGCCTCGCGTGATCGACCCTCCCAGTGTTTTTTCGCCCCAACCTGCCTTTCGGCTAGGAAGCTATGGCTATCTTCAGCACACCCTGGGGCATTGGAAGAACGTCGAGTGTAGCGTCGACCTTAGCGGAACCGTCAGCGCCGTGACCGAGATCATAGCGGCGACCAGGCTCCAGAACTTCGCTCCTCAGGCGCCGGCACAGGAGGTCAGCAAGAGCCGCGTCTTCAACAGCTACGATGACTTGTCGGCCAGACCGACGAATGGCGGCCAGCACCTCAACCAGATTGAGTGCCCGGTAATCATCAACATGTTGAACCGGGTCATCAAGCAGAAGCGTCCGAAGGCGGCACCACGGCCTCGAAAGATGGACAGATAAGAGGAAGGCCAGACCCGCCGCGCGTCTTTGTCCGCTACTAAAAAGGAACTGCGGGTTCCGACCATCTCCTACTGAGAAATTCAGCGTGCCCCTAACCTTTCCCCCGAAATCTGTGTCGATCTCCGTCCAGTCCGTGTGCGGGCGCAGGCGCCGGTACATCTCCTTTAGCAGGGGCAGCACGGTCTCGAATTGCTCGACTAGAATTTCGTTCGAAAGTGACCTCGCCGCGGAGTCGATCTGCCGAGCCAGCTCGCTCGCACTTTCCCCATCGGAGATGACAGACGCCGTCCGATCGATCTGTTCCCGAAGGCGACTTATCTGGCCCTCTAGGTTGCTCACCCTTTCTGCGGCAGTTGAAGCGCCAAGTATGAGTGCAGCACGCTCCAAAGACACCAAGCGCTGCTGTTCGACATTGGCCCTGGCTTCAGCACTAGCGGCATCGTCAACAGGCACATCAGTGAATCCTGCTTGGTCGTAAGTCTGTCGAAGCGCCCCTTCCGCTTTCTCCAGGTTTGTAGTCTGCTCGCGAAGCCCAGCTAAGCGCTCCGTCTGTGCTTGGAGGGTCGACTGTGCAGCGTTGACCTGCCCTTGCTCGCGTTCAACGGCCCTGTTGGCAATGGCCAACCTCTCAGCCTGCCCGGCAAGGCGCAAGCGGATGGAATCCAAGGCGGCTTTGAACTCGGAATCCTTCCGCACAGCATTGCAAAGCGGGCAATGACCATCCTGTAGGCCAAGGGTCGCACCATGATCCAAGAGCGCAGCGAAGTGAGCTCCAACGGCATTGGTCTGCTTCTCCGCCTCAAGAAGCCCGTTAGCAGCCTCAAGGTTCGCGCGGCTCGCGGCTAGCGCTTCCGTGGCCCGCCGCACCGCATCTTCAGCTTGGGTATTCAACCTCGCGAATCGCTCTGACCTTATTCCGAGGCGGGCAGTGCTCAGAGCAGCTGACTCGATGCGACCCCGGTTGAACCTCTCAAGCGCGGCCCTGCGATCGGCGACGAGGCCGCGTACCTCCTCGGCGGAGGGTCTGTCGGTGCTGCCAGGAAATGCTTCAGAGACAAGTCTCAGGGCCTCCGCAATATCGGCGGACTGACTTGCCTCCGTACGCGCCTCGGTCAGCTGTGCCAGCAATCGCCCGAGGTCTGTTTGCTGGAGCTTAAATCGAGCTTGGTCCTCTGCGAGTCGAGCCTTCGCCTCGGATAATATCTTGCCCGTCCGGTCCGTGTAGTCTGGGCCGACTATGGCTCCAATCGCGGCTTTGACGGTATTGAACCGCTCCTGGCCCGGCATGTCCAAGCTGGAAGCAGAAATCACTTCGTCGCGAATGAGGGTGGTTTCCATCAACGCCAGAGCGTTTGGGGGGTGACCCCCCGCCGCATCGGCATCGTGGAGCATAGGTAAAATCCGCGCGAGCCCGTCCGCCTCGTGCTTATCGCGGACGCGTGTCACCTCAAAGCGCTCGCCTTGCTCGTCGATAAAGCCAACAGTGACGTAGTGCTGCTCCGCCCGACCGTCCCCCACCCACCAGATATGCTCGTTCAGGCCGCCGCCCTTGGCCTTCTCGACATCGTATTTATTGATGCTGCCAGTAAGAGCGAAGTCGACCGCATCAAGAACGGTGCTCTTGCCGACACCGTTGCGACCGGCAATAATCAGGAAGCCGAGCGGGATATCGAACCGGGCTCTTTGACGAAATCCACGGAAGCCTTCTACTTCGACGAAATCCAGCTTCATCGATCGCTCCTGAGGCGGGCCGCAACTTCCGCCGGGCTAACTGAGGCATCCAAGGCCCAGTTACTAACCCTCGGCGCGATGACAGCTATCCGCCGTGCGAGTCGCTCCGCCGAGTCCTCTGGGGCAAGTAGGGGCTTGGAAAGAATTGGGAGAAGAGGCAGTAGAGCGGTCGTTACATCCTCTCGTGTCATCACGCCGGTGGCCGTGAGTTTCCTTGTTCGCTCAAGGTCTTCCTCGATCCAACGGACCTCTCGACGCTGCTCGTCGGTGGCACGGGCTTCAGTGAGGAGAACGAAGTAGACGTTCCACGCCTTCTCACCGGCAAGGCGAAACTGGGCCGCGAAACGCGCGAGAAGAGCGGCTTCGGCTTCGCGCCAAGTTTTGACCAAAGTAGCTGGGCTCTCGAACACACAGACAAATCCCATTGCGGCCTCGTCTTCAAAGCCAACTGCCGGCGTCTTGCTGGCCGGAATATCCCAAGTTTGGTAACCTGCACTTTGCAGCACTACCTGCACAGACGACAAAACGTCGGTCATAATAGATGCTCGCTCCTAGCGGTTTCCAGGGTGATCCATCGCGAACCGGCCCCCGCCTTCGGTCGCACGATACCCGCGGCAGTTCCTTTGCCGACGATCAGACCGGGGACACCCTGTTCAAGCGACCCAGCGCAGATAACTATGTCTGCCTTTGGTGCGGTGGGATTCTCAGTAAAACGTGATTCCACCGTAGTGAGTCCTTCTCCGGCTCCGTGAACAACTCGAATGGCCTGCCCGCCCTTCAGGTACCAAGCCCCGCTGCGAGCATCAGCGCTCGCCGTCATGAGCAGGTGGGCAAGTCCCGTTTGGGCGGCTGATGCTCCCGGCGCTCGCTGCCGAGCAGCGCGATTGGTTGCGACTCCTTCAGCATCGCGCCGGATTTCATAGAGCGATGCTCCGTCAAGTGCCGGAGCGTCGAACCCTCCTGCCGGAGGATGATTTCCGGTTACGTCATGATAAAGCGGCGCTCCAAGTGCATAGAGTTTCCTTACCCAAACTTTGGAGTAGGTATCTCTGATGACAGGCAGCACGACGTTGCCCGAGTCTTTAACGTGCTTGAAATGCGGGGATGCTGAGAGGATGCCCCAGAGGGCCGGCGCCTTCCCTTGAAGGGTAGCCGTCTCTTCAGGGTCGATCACTGTTATCGAACTTGTAGCACCGCCATCCAAGATGCCTTCCAACACGTCGTTGAAGTATCCCCAATCAGTCCAGAAGCCCACCACGAGAAGGTCGCGGCCAGGGAGGTTCATCTCCATCCAGGCCTTGCAGCTGTTGATGCGCGGTTGGATGCTCGCCAGTGCCAACTGCCCCTGGGTCCATAAAGTGTGAGGCCGGTCTAGCCCCATGCAGCCGTGGAATTTCAACAGCGGACTAGTGTAGTCTGCCAAGGCAGTAGCCTCGACCCCGGTGAGCGCGCCTCGCAACTGGACTTTTCGCTGCGAGGACCATTGTTCGATCATCGTGTCAAAGTTTGCAGACATGGCGAAGCGCGCTGCTCCCGACAGAAGGAAATCCGCAACCGCGACGTGGCCGTCATTCGGCTCGCCGGTCAACTCGTCCCACGGAACCAAGCGATTTATGAATAGGGAGTCGAACTGCCCCTGCGCGAGGAAATGGCCCGCAAGCTGATCGATGTCGTCTCTGAGGACCGGTGGCAGCACCTGGGCCGGAAGATATGCGTCGTAGACGTGGCGCGAAACAGCAAGGGCAGACATCAGCCGGCTTGGAGGCGGAATCGACAACCCTGCCCCGCAAAGGAGGACGAGATTGTTCGCCTCGATGCTGTCTATCACTCGTTGTAGGTCTGCAGCTTCGATGGGCAAATGACGCGTCCGTCTGCAAAACTAGTCATAGTATGACTTGGGAAAGTAACAACAGAGGATCACCATCCAGCTTCGGACTCTATGTCTGTTGAGACCCACAGACCAAGCAGAAAGTGCGCCAACGCGACGAGAAGCTCTCGCGTGAGTACCTCTAGGGTGCCGAACAAAGGGAACTGCGATGGTGTTCTACGCCGACATAGCGATCAGATCGTCAGCTGCGTATAGCGCTCCTTCGAGGTCCATCGGAGCACGGCGTTGGACAATCGCCATCGGTCGAGCGCACCTCTCCGGAGGCCAATGGTCCATTGCACGTAACTGGACTGTGTAACAGACGCTTCCCGGCGCGGAAAATATGCGATAATAATCAATGGTATACAGTTTCAGCCGCGCAATCTTCTCCGGGGCACCAGGGCGCTCCCTTCTGAGTCGAATTCGCCTTCGCCGGTTATCCGTCCACGTTGCTGAGCTGGCCAGCGGCGGTCACGAGCGTCCCTGCAACCTCCGGGAGCGAGAGTGCAGACGCGGCGAACGCAAGCGATCCTAACGAGCGAAACAGGTAGCCGGGAAACTGCCGCTCGATCGCTGCTTGCGGACCCACGACTGCGGGCATCGGCACGTTGAAGCCGGTGCTATCATAGACGTCGAGGATGTGAACCGCGGCCCCGTGAACATAGCCACTCATCGCGGAGTCGATTGTCTCATACACTGCCGACATCGTGCTTACAGGAGCGCCCGCCATCTCCGAGTAGGTACGAGCAATGTAAGCGCGGACGTCGCGACGCGACACCCGCCTGCGTGTCTGCGATGACTGCATCGGGTCTGGGTGGTCGAATTCCTCTTGAAAGAACTCTGCCAGGTACTCGTCGTGTTTTGGCTCCCTGTTGCCGAAACGGCTAGGTCCGGCCAGAAACATGAGATCGCTCGATAGCTCATCGAGTATGCGAAAAGTCGCCCCCGCGTCCAAAACCAGCCTAGCATCGACCAGAACCGCTGCACCCTGAAGAGCGCTCTCCATCCTCACCGATTTCAGCACCAAGGCCTGTTCGAGAGATTTCTCGGCATAGCGATAGGAACGGTGGCCCGTTGGCGTCGGGGTCAGGGCTGGCCCCGAGACAGCGCTGGCCATGCCGCTAATGGCGGCTTTGACCACCACCATGGCTTGCCGAAATTCGTTTTGGTCGATGGGCATTGTGGAATCGCAGCATAAACCGAGAGGGCGCCGCATTGCGCCTGGCCAAGTACAGCGTCAAGAGCCGAGCCGTGAGGTCCGTGCCGAGCACTGTCCGCCGAGACCCTACACGGCCGGTCGCCCGCGTTCCGCCAGACTGCGGCCGTCAACCCGATCCTCCCCCGGGCACCAGACGCGTCTTCACACCACTGAAGTCTGTTTGGCGCGCCCTGCCGCGGCCTTTCCAATGCCCAAGTGCTGTGGCACACCAGCCCCATTGGCGACTTCCATGAGGGGCTTATGACCACCCGCCTGCACCGCGGCGACCTGCCGGATTTGTCGCGCTACGGGCGCGAAGTGGCGATCGACACCGAAACCATGGGCCTCGACCCGCGCCGCGACCGGCTCTGCGTCGTGCAGCTTTCGCCGGGCGATGGCAGCGCCGATGTGGTGCAGATTCCCGCCGACCTGAAGGAGGCGCCCAATCTGGTGTCGCTCCTGACCGATCCCAACCGCACCAAGATCTTCCACTACGCCCGCTTCGACATCGCCGTGCTGAAGCATCGCTTCGGCGTCGTCACCGGACCCGTCTGGTGCACCAAGATCGCCAGCAAGCTGGTGCGCACCTATACCGACCGGCACGGTCTCAAGGACCTCGCGCGCGAGCTGCTCAACGTCGACATGAACAAGCAGCAGCAGAGCTCCGACTGGGGCGCCGACAAGATCTCGGACGCGCAGATGGAATATGCCGCTTCCGACGTGCTCTACCTCCACGACATCAAGCGCCATCTCGACCGCATGCTGCGACGCGAGAATCGGCTGGAGCTGGCCGAGACCTGCTTCCGCTTCCTCCCCACCCGTATCGAACTCGATCTGCTGGGTTGGGATGAAGAGGACATCTTCGCCCATTCGTGATGAGCGCCATCGCCGCCCGCACCGATAGTCTCGATCAGCGCACGGCGATCCTGAGCCGCCTGCTGCTGCGCAACCGCCTCGTCGGCATCCTGCGCTTCGGCGTGCCGGCCATCGGCCTCATCGCCTTCGTAGCGCTCGCCGCGCAGATCTATATCGGCAACCTGCTCGAGTCCTACGGTGTCAGCGGCGTGCGCATCGATCGCAACAATCTCGTCGTCGAAACGCCGAGCTACACCTCGGCCGGCCCGGACGGGACGCTCTACACGATGGCTGCGCGGAGTGCCCGCTCATCCTTCGATCAGCCCGACCGGCTGGTGCTCACCGGGCTGTCGCTCGATGTGACGCCACCCAGCGGCACCGCATGGCATGCCGATGCCGCCGAAGCGTCGATGTCGACGACCGATCAGTCGCTGGCGCTACCCGGAACGACGCTGATCACCGGTGATGACGGCATGAAAGGCTCGATTGCCGATCTTGTCGCTGATCTGGCGCGCCGCAATGTCAGTGGCGGTGCAACGCGCATCGACTTCCCGGACGGTTCGGGTTTCAGCGCCCGGTCCGCCAGCTTTGATTCCAGAGCCGGAACGTGGATCTTCAGCGGCGTCACCATGCGCCTGCCGGACACACCGCAGGCGGTCACCCCATGAGACGCTTGCTCGTCGCTCTCTTCCTGTCACTGGCCTTCACGGCGAACGCGCTGCCGCAGGCCGCGCCGGTGGAGATCACCGCCGACAACTTCGCGGTCGAACAGTCGGCAAAGAAGGCAACCTTTACCGGTAACGTCGTGGTCAGGCGTGAGGGCATGACCCTGTGGGCCGGCAAGGTCACCGTGGACTATGGCAGCGGCGGACTGTCCAACATTGTCGGCCTCATCGCCTCGGGCGGCGTCCGCCTCAAGACTCCCGAGCAGACCGCCAGCGGCGATCGCGCCGAATTCAACCCCAGGACGCAGGTCCTCAAGATCAGCGGCAACGTCACCATCACCAACGCATCGGGCACCATGAGCGGGCCTCAGCTCGTGCTCGATCTCAAGAACGGCTCCACCACATTCTCGGGCGGCGGCAATTCGGGTCGCGTAACCGGGGTGTTTACGCCGCAATGAGCGAAAGCGGGCAAGAGCCGCCGAGTGAGGCCGGGGGAGTGCCGCCGCTCGAGCGGCGTCGCGATCCCACGGCGCGGGTCGACCAGACCGGCTGGCTCGTGGCGCATGGCCTCAAGAAGAGCTTCGGCAAGAAGCTCGTCGTCGCCGACGTGTCCATCGCCGTGCGCCGCGGCGAGGCCGTGGGCCTGCTCGGTCCCAACGGCGCCGGCAAGACCACGGTCTTCACCATCATCATGGGCCTCATCAAGCCCGACAAGGGCCAGGTCCTGCTCGACGGCAAGGCCATCACGCGGCTGCCTCTGTTCCAGCGCGGCCGTCTCGGCGTCGGCTACCTGCCGCAGGAACCCTCGATCTTCCGCGGCCTGTCCGTGCGCGACAACATTCTCGCCGTGCTGGAAGCGCACGTGCCCACACGGCGGGCACGCGAGGAACGGCTGCAAACCTTGCTCGATGAATTCGGCATCGCGCACCTGGCTAAAAGCAATGCACTCGCACTCTCGGGCGGTGAGCGCCGGCGCGCCGAGATCGCGCGCGCCATGGCCGGGGACCCCGTCTTCATGCTGCTCGACGAGCCCTTCGCCGGCGTCGACCCGATCGCCGTGGCCGACGTGAAGGGGCTGGTGAAGCACCTCACGGCCCGCGGCGTCGGCGTGCTGATCACCGACCACTCGGTGCGCGAAACGCTGTCGCTGGTCGACCGGGCATACCTCATCCACGGCGGCCGGGTGATGATCCAGGGCAAGCCCGAAGTCATCACCAACGACCCAGAGGCGCGGCGCGTTTATCTCGGCGACACCTTCTCGGTGTAGCGCCGGAGTCGCAGTTCACGCCGACGCTAACTGCAGCTGGCACGCTTCTTGCCCTCATGCTTGCTCCCGTCCGGTGAATCCGGCATGGTCGCGCCGGGAACGCTTCTCGGGGTTGAATAGACGATGGCTTTGCGGCTCGAGGTCCGCCAGGCGCAGGGGCTGACGCTCACGCCGCAGCTGATGCAGTCGATCCGGCTGCTGCAGCTGTCGCATCTGGAACTCAACGCCTTTGTCGACGCTGAACTGCTGCGCAACCCGCTGCTTGAGCGCGAGGACGGCAGCGAGTCGGTGGAGAACGAAACCATCGAGGCGCCGGTCGAACTCAATGCCTACGAGGACACGGTCGATCATGGCGATCGCATCCAGTCCGCCGATGCAATCGCCAATTCCTACGACACCGAAGTCGACAACGTCTTTCCCGAACAGTCGGCGCAGGATCGTCTGTCGTCCGACTCACCGGACTGGAATGCCCGTGGCCTGTTCGAGCCTGGTGAAGCCGCCGACATGGATCAGTTCGTGGCGCAGCGGCCGACGCTTGCCGATCACGTCAACGAACAGATCGGCCATCTCATCGCCGATCCCGGCGAACGCCTCGTCGCGCACTTCCTGTCCGACGGGTTGACCGAGGCCGGCTATCTCGGGCTCGATCTGGTTGCGGTGGCCGAACAACTGGGCGCCGAGCTCGGCATGGTCGAGGCGGTCCTCGCCAAGCTGCAGACGCTCGACCCCGTCGGCATTTTTGCGCGCTCGGTGAAGGAGTGCCTCGCACTGCAACTCGCCGATCGCGATCGCCTCGACCCGATGATGGCGCGGCTCCTCGAACACCTCGATCTTATCGCCAGCCACGATTTCGCGACGCTGGGCCGGCTTGTCGGCGCCGACCGCGAAGACCTGCTCGATATGCTCGGCGAACTGCGCGCCCTCGACCCCAAGCCCGGCCGCGCCTTCGAGCGTGCTCCTGTCGAGGCCGTCGTCCCCGATGTCTTCGTGCGCCAGGGCAATGGCGGGCAGTTCGAAATCGAGCTCAATTCCGACATCCTGCCGCGCGTCCTGGTCAACCGCATCTATTATGCAAGCGTGACGCAGCGGGCGCGCGACGTCACGGAAAAGACCTTCCTCGTCGATTGCCTGCAGACCGCCAACTGGCTCGCCAAGAGTCTCGATCAGCGCGCCCAGACCATCCTCAAGGTCACTGCCGAGATCGTTAAACAGCAGGACGGATTCCTGCGTCACGGCATTGCGTACCTGCGGCCGATGACACTCAAGCTCGTCGCCGATGCCATCGACATGCATGAGTCGACCGTGAGTCGTGTCACGTCCAACAAGTACGTCTCGACACCGCGTGGCCTGTTCGAACTCAAATACTTTTTTACCACCGCACTCGCGTCATCGGACGGCTCTGCCGATCATTCGGCCGAAGCCGTGCGTCATCGCATCCGGCAGCTGATCGAAGCGGAACCGCCGAGCGAGATTCTCTCCGACGACACCATTGCCGACATGCTGCAGAAAGAGCAGGGTATCGCGGTGGCGCGACGGACTGTCGCCAAGTACCGCGAGGGCATGTCGATCCCCTCTTCGGTCATCCGCCGCCGGCAAAAGCGCGCGCTCGCCGTGGTCCGCTAACACCCTCTGCAAAAAAAGAATTCCGCCGTTTGCGAACCTTTGCGAGGACGCCGCATTGCTCCTCCATTGCGAGGGGACTAGACTCGCTCGCATGGCCATCCCACATCTTTCGGGACGGCCGCGCCGCAACAGCACAAGAGGAGCTCCATGACCCTACGTGTCTCAGGCAAGAACATGGATGTGGGCGATGCCCTCAGGACAAAAGCGGAGGGTCATTTCGACAGCGTTGTGAAGAAGTATTTCGATGGTGGCTATTCCGGCCACCTCACCCTCGAACCCGAGGGCTCAGGGTTCAACGCATTGTGCCTCGTGCATCTCGATTCCGGTGCGATCCTGCAGGCCAGCGAGTACGGTGGCGACGCGATCTCTGCCTATGAGATGCTCACCGCGACCATCGAAAAGCGCCTCCGTCGCTATAATCGGAAACTCAAATCCCACCATCGTCATTCCACTGGCGGCGACGTTCTCGAGGCACAGAGCTACGTGCTCGCTGCAGGCGACGATTCCGATGAACTGGCGGAAGATTATTCTCCACCGGTGATTGCCGAAACAACCCGCAATCTGCGGCAGATGAGCGTCGAAGAAGCGGTGATGGAACTCGACCTCACAGGGGGCGATGTAGTGATGTTCCGGCATGCTGGACACGGTGGACTAAATGTGGTCTATCGCCGCGCCGACGGCAACATAGGCTGGATTGATCCGGCTCTGCGCGCCAACTAGGTGCAGTCCTCAAGGGCGCAGCCGCAACGACGAACGGGACCTTCTCTTCATGGAACTGGCCGATATCCTCGCCGAGGAGTCTGTGCTCGTTTGCACAGGGCTCAAGAGCAAGCGCGAAGTCCTGGAACAACTGGCCAAGGCCGCCGCAAAACAGTCCGGACATTCCGAGCAGGAAATCTTTGAGGCGCTCAGCGATCGTGAGGCGCTGGGTTCAACCGGCCTCGGTAACGGCATCGCCGTGCCGCATGGCAAGTACGCGCCACTGAAGGGCGTCATGGCCGTCTTCGCCAAGCTCGAACCGGCGGTTGATTTTGAAGCGGTGGACGATCAGCCGGTCGATATTGTCGTGATGCTGCTCGCTCCCATGGGAGCCGGTGCCGATCACCTCAAGGCACTGGCACGCGTCGCGCGCGTCCTGCGCACCGAGATTGTCACCGATGCCCTGCGCCGCAGCCACGACCCGGCAAAGATCTACCACATCCTCACGCAAGCCGGGCCAGCCACCAAAGCGGCCTGAGCCGCTCCGGCCAATCGATAGAACAATGTTCTTAAATTGCGGCGCGTTTCTAGTGCCGCGTCACCACGCCATAGGCCTTGTCGGAGAGCCACTCGTCCACGGCGTCTTCGCTGTCGGCAACCAGCAGCGGGGAGCCGTCACCGGACATCACCAGGTGCAGCGTCTCTTCGTCCTCGACATCGGTCGTGAGGAAAGCATTGAGTTTCGCGCCGGCGATCGGCCGCACGAAAACCACTGCATTGCCGCCAAGCGCCATGAACTGCTCGGCCGTCAGGTGCCGAAGCGGATTGTCGGGGGCGTTCTGTTCTGGTCTCTCATGCACGTCATGTTCCCCTTTCTAGGCAGAACGAATATCGATGCGGCGGGCGCGTTTCTCCGCCTTGGGCCTGATCACGCTGATGATCAGCATCCCATGCTCGAGCAGGGCGTCTCGTACCGTAACGCCGTCAGCCAGCAGGAAGCTCCGTTGGAATTGCCGCGCGGCGATGCCGCGATGCAGGAACTGCCGGCTTTGGTCGTCTTGCTGCCGGCCACGCACCAGCAGCTGGTTGTCTTCCTGGACGATTTCGAGATCGGCCTGGGCAAAGCCCGCGACCGCAATCGAGATCAGGAAACGCTCGGTCCCGTCCGCATCGAGCGTGCGCTCGATATTGTACGGCGGGTATCCCTCGGCCGCCCGGCTCAGCCGGTCGATCCGCTCCTCATAGGCCTCAAAACCCAGGAGAAACGGCGCCGAAAACACCGACACGCGGCCCATCCTATTCGTCCTTGCTCAAGCAACGCCGCCCGCGGACCCGAGTTTCAGTGGCGCCCGCGGACAGCTGAAATATGGGGCGCGCCTCGCGGCCCTTCAAGACTGCAGGAACCTCTGCATTTTAGGGGGTCCGGGCCATGACCGGAACGGTTGCCGTGGTCACCCCGGCCTATGATGCCGCCCGCTGGATCGGCGCCTGTGCCCGTTCCGTCCTTACCCAGAGCCACGGCGACTGGGAGCACTGGATCGTCGCCGATGACGGCCGGGATTATCAACGCCTGCTGGCCGACGCCGGCCTCGCCGATCCACGCCAGCGCTTCCTGTCCTCGGGCGCCATCGGCGGCGGCGCCTCGCGCGCCCGCAACGTCGCGCTCGATGCCATCACCGCGCCCTGCGTCGCCATCCTCGATGTCGACGATCGCTTCAAGCCGGACAAACTGCGCCAGGCCGTGAAGGCGCTCGAAACCTTTCCCATCGTGTCGAGTGCGCTGGAGGAGTTCGATGAAACCGGCCGCACACTGCGTTTCGTCGGGCAGGGTCCCGATAGGGTGCTCTCGCCCGCGGAGCACAAATGGGTGAGCCTCTCGATGGATTCCATGATCCTGTGGGACCGGCACAAGACCGACGCCCGCTACGACCTCGAACTCACCAACATGACCGATCTCGAGTTGCTGCTGCAGCTCTACCGTACGGTCGACCGCAGCTACCATCTGGGCAGCCCGCTGCACGATTACCTCAAGCTCTCGGTGTCGATGAGCAACGGTCCGGGCGTCACAGAAAAGATGATCCGCGCCAAGCGCGAAATCCTGCGCCGCCTCGAAGCCGGCCACTACGCCATGGCCGATGCGTCCGGTCCGGAAGGCATGGCGCAGTTCCTTCGCATCTCACTGGAGGCGGAGGAGACCTATCCCGCAGCGCTGGCGGACAATCCCGGCTTGCTCTTCGAGGATCATATCGAGCCGCGCCTCAGGGCCATGTCGACATCGTCGACCAGTGGAATTGATGGCTGAGCCCCGCGTTTGAGGCAGGCAAGGCTCGCCGCAATCGCCGCGCGCCGCATCGCACCCGCCAGGTCGTATCGTCCACCCTCGAGCCCGGCAGCGAGATAGCCGACAAACGTATCGCCGGCGCCCACCGTGTCGATCGGCACGACCTTGAACGCCGGCACGTTGACCTGCGAGCCATCCGGGCCTGCAGCGCGCGCGCCCTCGGCGCCCAGCGTCACGATCACCGTCTGGTTGTGCTTCCTTGCCCAGGCCTGCATCGTTTCGGCCAGCTCACCCTTGCCTGCGAGCAAGGCGAACTCGGTCTCGTTGGCCACCAGGTACTGCGCTCGTGTCGCCACCGTCGGCGTCGTGTTGAGGAACGGCGCGATATTGAGGATCGTCGTCAGCCCGCGCTGCTTGGCCATTGCCAGCACGTGATCGGTCACCGCCTGGGAAATTTCCTGCTGCACGATCAGAACGTCATTCTTCTGCGCATTGCGCAACGCCGCGTCTGCATCCATCAGAGTCACGGCGGCATTGGTGCCGGGCAGGATGCCGATGAAGTTCTCGCCGGCATCGTCCACCATGATCATGGCAACGCCCTGCGACTGGTCCAGTCGCTTGAGCAGCGACAGGTCGACGCCGCTCGCTTCCAGCAACGCGATGGCCTGCTGGCCCATATAGTCCTTGCCTGCCGCGCCGACCATGCGCACCTGCGCGCCGGCACGCCGCGCTGCCAGCGCCTGGTTCGCACCCTTGCCGCCGGGGGCCGTGCTGAAGGTCGTGCCGGCCACGGTCTCGCCCGGCTTGGGCAGGCGCGACACGCGCCCGATCAGGTCGAGATTGATGGAGCCCACGACGATAATCATGCGATAGCCGTGAGAATGGTGTTCCAGTTGCGCATCGTGACTAGCGTGCCCTTGGGCAACTCCTTCTCGAGCGCGAAATCCGACCCGCCGAGATAGGTGCCGTCCGGTTTGCGGTGAAAGATGAAATAGATGTCGTGGCTGCCCACTGTGGCCACATCGAAATCGCCTTCAATGCCCTTCGGCTTGAGCTTAGCGGGCACGACCTCGTCGAACAACATCACATGCAGCTTCGCCGCCTCGCTTTCGATCATCCCGGCGAATGGATCGCTCGCGACCATGGCCTTGAGAGCGTCGAGCGGCCGCACGACCGTCCCCACTGAAAAGCCGAAGGCCGCCTCCAGACCGCTCTCGATCTTCGCCTTGAGCCCCCTGGCGCCCTTGCTGTCGAACAGCACATTGCCGCTCGCCAGCAGCGTCTTCACATCGGTAAAGCCCATCGCCTCGAACGCCGCCTTCAGCTCGGCGCTCTTGACGGTACGCTTGCCCAGATTCACTCCGCGCAGGAACGCCGCATAGCGCGTCATGGCTTGCGGCCCTTGCCGTTGGGATGGATGGTTTCGCCGCGCTTCAGCATCTCGACGAAGTCGCCGATCTTCTTCTTGCGCCCGGCTTCGGTTTTCATGTTGTGCACCCGGAACGCCAGCGCGAAGCGGTTCTGCGAACTGAGCGTCTGGAACATCTTCAGCGCCTTGGGCATCGCCTCGATTGCTGCCAGCAGGTCCGGCGGTGTCGCGAACTTGTCGCCCACCTCATAGGCCTTGTCCCAGCGTCCATCACCCTTCGCCCGGTCGATCTCCGCTTGCCCGGATGGCTGCATTCGCCCGGCCTTGATCAGCCGGTCGACATTTTCCTGGTTGCGCACGCTCCAGATGCTGGTCTTCTTGCGCGGCGTGTAGCGCTGCACATAGCTCTCGTCGTCGAGGCTCTTTCGCACCGCATCGATCCATCCCCAGCAGAGCGCAATGTCCAGCGCGTCCTCGATGGCAACCGTCGGCACGCCGGAGCCGCGCTTATAGACACGCAGCCACAGCTCATCGGCCTTGGCGTGGTTGGTTTTATACCATTTCTCCAGCGCCTTGGCGTCCTTGAACGCCGTGATCGCGCCGTCGGGAATAACGATGGCAGCCATCAGGCAGTGGCGGCCGGCCGCAGCGCCTTTTCGAGCGCGGGGTCGAGCCGGTCGGTCTGCGGCAACTGGATGCCGAACACATTGGTCAGCACGTCGCGGATCTCGAGCAGGTTGGTCAGCATCCGCGTTTCGATCTCGTTGCCGCGATAGGTGTTGAGCCGCGCATTGGCGAGGCCATAGCGCAGCCCCGGCTCACTGCGGGCTACGCGCAGGTCGTCGCGGAAATCGGCCATCGCGATATCGTTCATCGCCACATACTCGTCCATGCTGCGCGGCGTCAGGTCGAAGCGATAAAGCGACGTCCACACGCCGGCGATCTCGCAGTCGAGCTGCCATTCCGGCTCGCCTCCCGTGAGCCGATAGCGCTCATTGGGCGTTTCCTGTTCGATGCCGGCACGCAGGCGCAGCGGCGCCGTCATCACCTTGCCGCCGAACCCCACATCGGCGAGGTATTCGACGCCATCGGCCTCGACCAGCAGGGCCATGTGGTCCCGGTCCGGCACGAAGTCTGGCTCGTGCCGGTACACCACGCCCGCCGAAAGCGGCGTCACCTTGAAGTCCATCGATTCCAGCATCGCCTGGAACAGCAGGTTCTGCTCGAAGCAATAGCCGCCGCGCTTTTCGACGATCAGCTTCTGCTCGAGATCGGACAGTTGCAGCCGAACAGGCTTCTCCATCATCGGGTCGAGATTCTCGAACGGAATCGCGGCCGGATGGAGCTGATGCAGCAGGTTGAGCGTATCGGCCACCGGCGCGATCGAGCCGGCATAGTTGATCCGCCTCAGATAGGCATCGAGATTGGCCTCTGAACTCACCCTCGTCCCCGCCGCATTTCCCCGGGACGTTCATAATGAAGGCCCGCCGCTGCTTTGTCACCCACCGGGCGCGACTGCCGGCTCGAGCACCAGCATGTCGGGCGGAAAGCGCAGCATGGCCAGCAAATCCAGCGGCAGCTCCGGCACGAGCCCGCCGCTGTAGCGCAGCAGCGCGATGTGTTCGCTGCGGTGGCGGCGCACCGGCACGGCCGGCACGTCGTTTTCCGCCTCCAGCGTCGCAAAACTCGCGAGCGGGTCCATCCCCGCCTTGCGCAGGAACAGCCGGAGCCACAGGTGGTAGTTGCCGATCTGCTCCTGGAACCGCAGTTCCGAGATCAGCGCCACATAGGCACGCGGCGCCGGCGGAAGCCGAAATCCCTGCGGCGCAATCGAGCGCATCAGATGCACCGATTCGTCGGCCACCAGGTCGGCGCGCTGCGTCCGGACATTGCGCCAGTCCGGGCCCTTCGCGGCGGCGGTCAGCGCCTGCCGCCGCTCCGCCATTCCCGCAAAGCCCCGTACTTCGACCATCTGGTCTGGAGCATCCGCCACCCGGAACCGGCCCAGCGCCGGCGCCAGCGAGGGCAGGGCGATCAGCGCGTCCCGGCAGCCCCGATCGGCGCGAATATTATGGAACTCGACGATCGATGCACCGGCAACCGGCACACTCCATTGAACGCTCATGATCCCTCCATCTCGGCTTTTCTTGGCGCCGGATAGAGATTACGACCCTAACCCTGACACCGGATGGCAGGCTTTGTAGGTTAGGAAAAAGAAAATGCGAGCCAGCCGCCTTCTCACCATCATGATGCTTCTGCAGACGCGCGGCCGCCTGAGCGCGGAAACGCTCGCCGCCGAACTCGAAGTGTCGGTCCGCACCGTCTACCGCGACATCGACCAGCTCAGCGCCGCAGGTGTCCCGGTCTATGCCGATATCGGTCGCAATGGCGGCTTCGCGCTGCTCGATGGCTGGCGGACCCGCCTCACCGGTCTCACCGCACCCGAGGCGCGGGCGCTGTTCCTGTCCGGCCTTCCTGGCCCCGCCGGCGAACTCGGCCTCGGCGACGAGGTCCAGGCGGCAGAGCTAAAGCTCCTCGCCGCGCTGCCGGCCGACTGGCAGGACGAGGCGCGGCGCATGTCGTCGCGCTTCCACCTCGATCCCAAGGGCTGGTTCGCTTCCGGCCACAAGCCGGATTTCCTCAAGCTCGTCGCCGATGCCGTCTGGTCCGAGCGCCGCCTTGCCATCCGCTACGACAGCTGGACCAAGGTGTCCGACAGCGTCGTCGATCCGCTCGGCATCGTGCTCAAGGGCGGCATCTGGTATCTCGTGGCTTGCCGCGAGAAGGGCTTCCGCACCTTCCGCCTCAGCCAGATCGTCACGCTCGTCGTGCTCGACGAACCCTTTGAGCGGCCGCCGGATTTCGACCTGCCGCGCTATTGGGAAGACTCGACCGCGCAGTTCGAAAAGGACATCTACATCGCCACCGCGCGCGTGCGTGCCACAAAGACCGGTGTCGCGCGGCTCCGCGAAATCTCACCCAGCGTGCGCAAGGCAGTCGACGATGCGGCGCCGGCCTACGCCGAAGATGGCTGGGCCGAGTTCGACATTCCCATCGAAGAAGAACAATGGGCCAGTCGCGAAATGACGCGCATCGGCGCCGAGATCGAAGTCCTCGGCCCGCCCGGTCTGCGCGACAGGATGGCGGCAATCGCCCGGCAACTCTCCGGCTTCTACCTCACGCCTCAATAGCCGACGGCATGCGCCTTTGAGATCAGGAAGCCGTGCTCGCCGCTTTCGGTCTGGCACACGAGGCCCGTGGTTTCCGACTGGCAGATGAAACCATCGAGGATCAGCTCCCGGTCATACGCGAACACGTTGCCGGCGCCGCAGCACGATTGCTCGCCGGGATCCTCCCAGACTTCCGCCGCATCGTTTGGCCCGAGCAGGATGTTCACATAGCTCGGCTCGATCCGGTCGCAGCTGAGCTCCGGTCCGCCATCGAGCGGTTCGTAGGTGTCGGTGCCGCCTTCCGGCGTATAGATGCAGCCGACATTGCCCGAGGGCATCACGAACTCGACCTGCCCATTGGCCTTGGCCTTGAACTTCTGCTCCTTGGCCAGCGCCGGAGCATTGAGCAGGCACAGCGCGGCGACACAGAACAGAGCGGTCTTGAGCATGACGTCCTCCCGATGAGGGCCCGACGCTGCACCCCCGCGCCTGAAGCGCCGATGAACGCCTCTTAAAGCAAAAGGCCCGCCGAAGCGGGCCTTGTTCAGAGGACTGGTCGAGCCAATCTCCGTCGAAGCGTCGTTCCACTATGTTCCGACCTATTCCAGAAGTGCCAATGTTCCTGTGCGCGGCCCTCGTTTTCGTTCTCGCATCGTTCCCATTCGTCCCGTAATATCTCGCGCGACAAGTGGGGAATAGAGTGGGGAACAGCACAGCGATGATTGCTCGATCAATCCACAAACTGAGCGACCCTGCGGTGAAAGCTGCCAAGCTGCCCGGCCGCTACAGCGACGGCGGCGGCCTCTATCTCAACGTCAGTGCAAGAGGCGCCAGGTCATGGCTATTCATGTGGACGCCGGCCGGAGGCAAGCGCCGCGAAATGGGTCTAGGCGGCTACCCTGCGGTTACACTCGCCAGGGCCAGAGCAAAGGCATCGGACTGCCGCGAGATTGCAGCTGGCGGTGGTGACCCCATCGTTGAGCGCGACAAGACGCCGGAAAAAACTTTCGGGGAAGCCGCCGACGAATTTATTTCGTCGATCGAATCTGAATGGCGCAACAAGAAGCACCGCTGGCAGTGGCAACAGACGCTGCGGGACCGGTGCGCGGCAATCCGCGGAAAGCTCGTGTCACAGGTGACCACCGAGGACGTGCTGAAAGTCCTTAAACCGATGTGGACCGCCCAGCCCGAGACTGCGGCCAGACTTCGTGGACGCATCGAGCGCGTGCTGAATTTCGCAAAGGTGAAGGGGTGGCGCTCCGGCGAAAACCCGGCCGCCTGGCGAGACAACCTGCGAAACATTCTGCCAAAGCAGTCGAAACTTGCGCGCGGACACTACGCCGCGATGCCCTATCCAGACCTTCCGGCGTTTATGACGGATCTGCGCGCGGTGGACGGCCCTGCAGCGCGTGCGCTCGAGGTCACCATCCTTACGGCTTCGCGGTCTGGCGAGGCGATCGGCATGCGGTGGGACGAGCTCGACTTAGACGCGGCACTTTGGACCGTGCCGGCGTCCCGCATGAAAGCAGGCGAGGAACACCTTGTCCCGCTCACCGCTAGGGTAGTCGTGATCCTGCGTAAGCTGGCGGAAACGGCGGTGGGCCCGCATGTATTCCCGTCCCCGGCGGCCAAGCACAAGCCCCTGTCCAACATGGCTATGATGATGCTCATGCGCCGGATGAAACACGGCGACCTGACGGTTCATGGCTTTCGGTCAACCTTTCGCGACTGGTGCGGGGATCAAACCACCTTCCCTCGTGAGGTTGCGGAGGCGGCGCTAGCACACAAGGTCGGTAATGCGGTGGAGCAGGCCTACCGTCGGAGTAGCGCGCTGGAAAAGCGTCGCAAGCTCATGGACGCATGGTCGCGCTACTGCAGCGCCACAGGTCAAAAAAAGGGAACGTTGTTCTAATCGGAGAAAAGCGAACAGCGTAAACAACCGCATTGGATAGGCCGGCCAGCCGAAAAGCGGGGAACACCTCTCGCCTTCCCATGCGTCCGACTAGGTGCGGTCGCGGAGGTAGCGATGATTGACCCACAGCCGTCCGGATACATCACAGTCCGACACGCCTTCGAACTTTTCATCGGGACGTGGCCGGAGCCGGAGATCCTTGCGGACAGGCAAAAGCTCACGGATGTTCGCCTGGAGCAGTTCCGCTACGCTCTTGGACACGATCAATTACGAGTGCAAGTGACCTTCCCGGAGCGCGACGGCCTCTTCGACATCCCCCCCGCACTCTGGTCGGCGGCGGGGTTTCCCGAACTTGAGATACTGCATGACGATGTACCCAAGCACGCCCCCGATGCCTGGCGCCCATATGTCGGCCGAACGCTGTTTATCCGCGAGGATGGGTTTAGGACTTGGCTACTGCACAATGGTTATCAGCCGCCACCGGAACCAACGGATTTTGATGACCCGTCACAACTCGCCACCTGGACCGTACCCATGGTGTGCGCATGGATATCGGAGCGAAACATCGAGTCGGTTCGATGGCAAATGAGCCAGTGGCGACGGGCTCACGGCTGGCCCGATGCGTCTCTAGCCCTAGCGGCTATTGGTCGATCGGTGTTGCTAGGCGAGGGTGAGGAGGCGGGCGAAGAGGAAGAAGAGGATAATCCAGCGCACTTTGACAGCATGAGTTCGATGAAGGAACTGACCAGGGCAGGCGAGAGCGGCACCATTACCGCTATGGGCATGTCGTCGACGACCGGTCAGCCGGCTCCGCTGCAACCATCAGATTGGACATATGGACGACTCGAGTTTGATGGCAAGCTTGCGGAGCGCTGGAGAGTTGGCGCCACGCTTTTCACCGCACTGACGTTTCGGCGTGATGAGGTTCAAGTAAGGTGGCCAGCAAACGTCGATCGACAGGCCGCTCCCAGCATGCCGCTGACCGCACCCATTGGCCGCGGAAGCCGCACGCCATCCGCGGAATGCCGCGTCATACTTGCCTTCATCACGGACCGCTACAACGGGAGTTGGCCCGCCGATCTAACCAACGCGAAAGTGGCCGAACGCGCGCGCGCCTGGGCCGAGGAAACGCAAGAGCGGCGTGCTGAATATCTTCCAGTCGGCATCATCGACGAGTCGACGGTGCGGCGTCTTCGGAAGAGGGGCGTCGATGGAAGAATCAAACTGCCGACAAGTGCCGAATAAGTGCCGAGACTAGGCATTCAACTGCCGACCTAAGCGGCAGCAACGTCACGTCCGTGTTCAACGCGAACCGGAGTGACTCATGTCGTCTCTCGCGCACTACATCCCCAATCTGATCGAGAACGGCGTCGCCAGTCGGCGCAAGCTTTACGAGGCCATTAACTCCGGCGCCCTCAAGGCACGTAAGAATGGCAAGCGCACCGTCATTCTCGACGGCGACCTGCGCGCTTGGCTGGACAATCTGCCTGTCTATGAGCCGCGCAAAGCGGCCTAGCCGTCCCCCTATCCCCGAAAAACAAAAAAGTCCCCGCATCCAGGGGGACACGGGGACGGAAAGTGATTTTGACAAATGCCCACATACACCCAAACGGCTCACCGCCGCAATCGTCCGGCACGCCGCCGGCTGAATAACGCCTCGCCTGCCGATCTGGCCGGGCAGCTCACCATCGGTGGGCGCCTCGTTCACCGCCGGACGCATCAGTGTGCCGCGTTCTGCAACCTCGTCGCAGTCCTCGCCGGCCTCGGTGGAAAGCCGGAGGGCAGCGTGATGGAGAAGCTCACCTGCTCAGCGTTCCTCGAACCAAATGAACGTAACCCCGAACGGCGCAGAGTGTCGGTGCTCGGCCGTGAGGCATGGGCGCTGCTCGAGCTGGTAGAGGCCGGCGTCACCGGCTGCACGCCGATCGACAACCCGGCACCACGATGGTCGCACTACGTCAGGCTCCTCCGGCGAGACGGGTTCCGGGTGGAGACCATCCACGAGGACCATGCCGGGCCGTTCAGCGGCTCTCATGCCCGCTACTTGCTGCACGACCAAGTGACGCTTGACGGCGGAAACCTGAGCCAGTGGCGTCCCAACGGTGTGCGCTACCCGCAACCAGTGAGGGTCGCAGCGTGAGCGCCATCACCGATGAAATGATCGATCGGCATGCGGCGCGTGGTGTCATCGTGGCGGACAAGTTCCGCCGCGGTGCATCCCACTTGGCCACTGAAGCTGACGCGCTAACCGCCGTCATGGCTGGGTCTCGCGACATGTCCAAGCTCGATAGCGTCACCGACAAGGCGCTGATCGGCTTCCTGCAGATGGGAGCCATCTGTCACTTCCACCTTCGTCTCGCGGAAAACACCCATCGCGAACCTGCTGCCGAGTGTGAGGTTTTGTCAGGTCATCTCGGGGGCGCCGAATGAGTGGACCCGCAATGAAATGGCTTCAGTGTCAGGACATCGCGCACGCGGGGACATCCTTCATGATCCAGACGCTCTGCATGATCGTCGATCGGCGAGGGGCGACATGGCAGTCACAACTCTCAATGGCCCGGATTATGGGCGTCGGCGAGCGTACAGTTCGTCGATACCTGGCCGTTCTAGAGAGCCTCCAGATCATTCAGAGGGCGTACCGAAGCAATGGCCGCGGAGGGCGAACATCCGACCTGATCAGGATCAGACTGGACCGTAACTTCTCGGTGTCCCGGCGTGAGGTACGTGCCCTTCTCAAAGCCCCGGATTTGGCCGGTAGCAACTCCATCTCCTACCGGCCAACAGCGCATGTGCTACCGGCCAATCTGGCCAGGGATCAAGTAAGTGATCCACTGAGTAAGAGGTTCAAGCCAAGAGAACTGGAGTTAGCAAGTGGTACGCGTGATGCAGGCGCGCAGCGGGCGGTACTGCGTGTCCTCGGCGGAGGGCGTGCCGCATGAACCGCGACCTCCGGCCACATCAAATCAAAGCCATCGAAATGCTGCGGGCAGCGCTAAGTAGCGGCAAGCGGCGACCGATTTTGCAGATGCCCACCGGCGCCGGCAAGACGCTCACCGCCACCGCCATCGTTGAAGGCGCCAGGCGGAAGGGCAACCGCGTAGTGTTCACGGTCCCGGCGATCGAGCTCGTTGACCAGACCGTCGAAGCGTTCGGCGCAGAGGGCATCGAGCAGATCGGTGTCATCCAAGCCGACCACATCCTCACCGATTGGATGAAGCCGGTCCAGATTGCTTCGGTGCAGACGTTGGCGCTGCGCAAGGAAATGCCCGCCGCTGGAATTGTCATCGTCGACGAGGCGCACCGGTCCTACCGCGCAATCGCGCGGTGGATGGCTGAGCGGCCGGACCTGATATTCATCGGACTCACGGCTACGCCATGGGCTCGAGGAATGGCTAAGCACTGGGACGCGCTGCTTATCCCGACATCGACACAGGCGTTGATCGATGAAGGCTATTTGTCCCCGTTCCGTGTGTTCGGCCCGTCGGAGCCAGACCTGTCGAAAGTGTCGACCGTGGCCGGCGACTATCACGAGGGCGAATTGTCCGACGTAATGAGCGAGTCGACATTGACAGCAGATGTCGTTGCGACCTGGCTGCAGCTTGGCGAGAACAGGCCGACACTCTGCTTTGCGGTGGATCGTGCCCATGCCCGCAAGCTTACCGACGAGTTCCAGCGCGCTGGCGTCGCCACCGCCTATGTCGACGGCTACACAGAAAAGCCGGAGCGAGAGAACATCCGACGGTGGTTCCATGACGGCCGCGTCAAGGTGGTAGTCAACGTCGGCGTGCTAACCACCGGCATCGACTGGGACTGTAGGTGCCTGATCCTGGCGCGGCCGACCAAGAGCGAAATGCTCTACGTGCAGATCATCGGACGCGCACTCCGCACCGCCGACGGCAAGAGCGACGCCCTGATCCTCGACCACACTGGCACGACAACCCGCCTAGGCTTTGTCACCGACATTCGCCATGACCTTCTGGACGATGGCAGGCCGCGCAAGGGCGGTGGCTCGCGCGACGAGGCCGCGCCGCTCCCGGTCAAATGCAGCAGTTGCAGCCACCTCAAGCCGGCGGGCGTCCACAAATGCCCGAGCTGCGGGTTCGCGCCCGAACGGCAGTCCGCCGTCGAGACTCGGCAAGGCAGCCTCGTGCAGATGAAGGGCAAGAAGCGGGAGCCGTCGCGTCAGGAGAAGCAGCGCTTCTATTCGGGTCTGCTGTGGTTCGTTGAGCGAAACGGTTATCGCGCTGGTTGGGCCGCCAACAATTTCCGCAAGAAGTTCGGTGTCTGGCCGCGAGGCATGCACGAAATCTCGGCGCCGCCGAGCGCAGATTGCAGCGGATGGGTCACGGCGCAGCGCATCGCGTTCAGCAAGGCTCGCAAGGCGGAGGAACGCAATGCAGCATGACCGGCGACCACTGCGCGAAATCTATCATGGGCGCTGGCGCTCGATTCTTTCCGGCTTGGGGATCCCTGAAAAGCTTCTCGTAAACCGTCACGGCCCTTGTCCCGCTTGTGGTGGCAAGGATCGCTTCCGCTTCGACGACAAGGATGGGTACGGAACCTACATCTGCTCGCAATGCGGGGCAGGCGACGGGCCCAAGCTAGCGATGCTGTTCCTCGGCGTCGATTTTAAAGAAATGGCAGAGCGTATCGGCGCCAAACCGGGTTCAGATCAGACCCGCCTTAGGGAGACCGACCGCAATGCGCCTGATCCGAGTGAGCTGCCCGAGGACAAACGCAAGCGTATGAATGCTCTGTGGCGAGAGGCGCGACCGGTGAGTGCGATCGACCCGGCGGGCCGCTACCTGGCGGGACGGATCAAAGGCTTTCCCGAGGGCACGGGCCTTCGCTTCCATCCCGCCTGCCAATACCCGAAGGGCGCAAAGCATCCGACACTGCTGGCCATCTTCGCCGGCTCCGGTGGCAAGGCCTCCGGCTTGCATCGCACCTATCTCACCGAGGACGGGCGCAAGGCGGCGGTGGTGTCGCAGAAGCTTTCCCTTGGCCCGCTGGTTGACGGTGGCGCAGTGCGACTGGCCGAACCCGGAGCGATACTCGGCATTGCCGAAGGCATTGAGACGGCGCTGGCAGCCAGCGTGATGTTCGGCGTGCCGTGCTGGGCTGCGTTGAACGCAAACCGTCTCGCTGTATGGGAGCCGCCCGCCGGTGTCGAGCGCGTCACCATCTTCGCGGACAATGACGAGAGCTTTACCGGCCAGACCGCAGCATTCGACCTAGCCGCTCGTCTCGCTGGACGCGTCGCGGTGGACATCGAGACACCGTTCGATGGCGGCTGCGATTGGGCCGACGTTCTCGCCAGACGCCGCTGAAAACAGTGGCCGAACAGCGGCAACCGTTCCCATGCACAGACTTACCAACATCGGCGACGGAACTTCGGGTGGTTGCCCGCCCGAGGTCGATCGGCGCGCCGATGTTGGTATCGCTTTCGGGCCAGTACGCGCGCACGCGCGAGGACGGGGTTCTGCACCAAAAAGTGATCGTCACCGCATGAGACAACGCGAGACGCAACGAAACAAAGCGGAACGCCGATCTAGTCATTAACACTCTGATGTTTCACGTGAAATCGCCGCGTTGTCTTGCGAAGCGGGGACAAAATGGCACAATAGACGGCGAACAGATCAACGGAGTTCCGGAATGAAAACGAAATTCACTCGTCGCACCAAGATGGTCGATCGACTGGTACTCGTGATGCCGGAGGACATGAAGCGTGATGTCTTCAACACCGCCGCACGGCGCAACCTCTCGGTGGCCGAGTTCTCGCGCCAGGCGCTCGCAGCTTCCCTCTCCGTTGCAGCTTGAGGCCGAGCAAAGGGCGGTGCACCCATGGCGGAGTTGCAGGAGCAGGGGTTCAAGCCGCCCGGCATCGACTACTGGGACGACCCGATGGGCTTTCTCGACGGCTTGATTGCCTGGCTGGAGGAAAAGGGCTCTTCCGCCGCAGAACCGATAGTGACACTGCAGTGAGCCGCGCGGTGGTGACCAAGAAGGCAACGCGTCCGCAAAAGAAGCGCGCACCGGCGGCCGCTCCTGCCGCGGTAGAGAAGCCCGAACGCACGCCGCGTCAGCAAGCTGCGGTGGATGACTTCGTGGCGCTAGAAAAGTCGCGGCGGCAGTTTGTCCCGATCACGATTACCACGCTCCCGGACGGCTCGAACCAGATCACGAGCGCCACAGCCCAAATTGACGAGGCCACGGCACAGGGTATGCAATGCTTGGGCGTGGGGCTGACCAACGGGCCGGAATATACAGCCTTGCTGCACGACGTCATAAACCTTGCGACAAACTCGGAAGGCGGCGTCGACCAGGGTCTCGCCAACCGTTTCCTCGCGCGTGTTCACGGCATCGGGCCGACCAACTCGGTCGAGGCATTGTTGGCCGTGCAGATGGTGGCAATCCACGAGCAGGTCGCGACCATGGCTCGGCGGATGCAAAAGACGCAGAACCTTGAGGTGGCCGCCTATGCGGCGAAGACCCTCAACAATCTGAGCAGGACCTTTGGCCACCATGCCGAGACGCTGCAGAAGCTCCGCACCACTCCGGGTCAGCAGCGCGTGGTGGTCGAGCACCACCACTATCACCTTGCCCCCGGCGCCATCGCACCGGGCTCAAATGCTGTGCTGGGTGACGTGAATGGGGGAGGGGTTCAATCGGCAATCGAGGGACAATGCCATGAACGAGAAAACGGGCTGCTGCCTCCCGAACGCGCGGCAATGCTCGGCTACCTCGAAACGGACGGGGTGCCGGTGCCGAGCTCCCGCGCTCTGGGGAAAGAGCGTCTGCCGGTTTCACGGCGGGCGAGCCGGAGCACCAAGGGGAAGCGCTAACGGGCAATATCGCCATGGACGATACAGCATCGAGCAACTGATCGAGCGTCGCGGGCAGCGTTGCTCGATCGATCGCGAGACATCGAGGCAGCCATCGCGGATGCGGTGCCCCCTCTCAGAACAGGCGCGTATCAGACGGATAGCGGTCGGCGCGATGTAGCAATAGACTACGTGCTGGGAGCGCTGCCGCTGGGCACGGCCCTACCGGTGCGCCTAGGGGGCGATGATGAACTGGTCGCGAGGGGTGTTTCGAGCGTGGATCCTCGTGTCCATGGCGTGGGTCTGCCTAGTATCACTGTGGGCTTATCAACCTCTTGTTTATGGCCCGACCTTAACTTTAGGCCCGCCAACTCCCGCACAGGTTGAAGCGTGTTTGTCGACCGCCCAACGGAGCGGGAAGCCTGGATTTGGGTGTC
Source organism: Devosia sp. (assembly GCA_040081185.1). Taxonomy (GTDB): domain Bacteria; phylum Pseudomonadota; class Alphaproteobacteria; order Rhizobiales; family Devosiaceae; genus Devosia_A. The sequence continues at coordinate 41,929 of JBEBHC010000005.1, forward strand.
GAAACAACATCCCCGTTCCGATGAGTTCGAATGAAGTTTGGGACTATCGTGTCGACGTCATACGGGCATTTGCGCCGCTGGCGCTTGGACCGGTGTTTCTCTTGTTCATTCTCGGCAGGGCGCTGATCTGGATTACCGCCGGTTTCAAGAACGAAAACTCGATGAGGTGCAGTCCCGCGTCCGTCGTCGAAAGCTTGCCTGAAAACAGGCGAAGAACAGGCTGGCGTACCGCCCTAGTGCCGCTACCACCCTTCCACGCAAGTATGGCTACCCGGGGGGCTCTTCCATGCGTTGGCCTTTTCTGACTGCATTGCTTTTCGTCGCTAGCTCGGTGTGTGCCGCAGCGCAAGAAAGCTCGGAAGCGGCCGCACGCTGGTGGTCCTACCTCTCAGAGGACCTCCGATTCTCGATTCAGGCCAACCTCGTTTTGACGGGCGACTACAACGCGTTGGTCGACGGTGAGTTCGGGCCTGTCACTTACCGAGGGCTCGTACAGTTCCAGCAACGCTCGGGCGCAGCTACGGCTGACGGAGCGTTGATGCCTGCCGAGCAGACCGCGCTCGACAAGCAAGCTTCGGAAGCATTCGAGAAGCTCGGGATGTCGGTCGTGACCGACGATGCCGGTGGCGTGGCAACCTACGCCCCACTTGGCATCCTCACCATTTCTGAAGTCCAGTCAGATGGCGCAGTCATGTTGTCTACGCCCGATGGCGAGTTCCAGTTTTTGATCGTGGGATGGGCCAACGACGCCACATCCGTGGACGTGATTGAGCAGGAACTGTTGAAGCCGGCCCGTGGACGGATCGTCACCTATCATACCTCGCGGAACGGTCGAGCGGTGGTCGCGGGCACTGAAGAAGGCCGTACCTTCTACTTCCATGTGCGGCCCGTCGGGGATCTCGTCGTAGGAATCTACACGTGGTGGACAGACAAGTACGCCAGCGTTGCTAGGTTGTCTGCAACCTTCGCCGCGTCTTACTCCGGCACAAGCGCTGATCTAGGCCTCACGGAGCCTACAGTTGAGGCTGGAGTAAGGATAGGGGCTTTCCTGCTTCCAGATAGTGGCCCAGACGTCATTGCCCTTGTCGACGATATTGAATCCGGTGCTGCGCTCGATTTTCGTCAGGCGCTGCACCAACGCCCGCAAGCTAGAACACTAAGCCTTAGCAGTGACGGTGGCGACGTAAACGAAGGCTTACTCATTGCGCACGAAGTGGCCGACCGCGGGATCGGTGTGCGCGTGCCGAAAGACAAGGGCTGCTACTCGGCTTGCGCATACATCTTCTTCGCCGGCAAAACGCGCGTGGTAGAAGGTGAACTCGGCGTCCACCAGATTTACGGCGATGGCGTGTCGCAATCACAGACCCAAGTTGCGCTGGCAAAAATTCTTGAGGCATTCAATGAGTTTGGTGTTCCGCAGGAAGTGGTAACGGCGATGCTGAGGACGCAACCAAGAGATATGTACGTCTTCAACCAACGTGAACTAGACCTTCTTGAGCTGAGCCCGTCGAACGCAGAGTCCGACGCGAGTATGGCTGAAGCCTCCAGAGCGGCAGAAAAAAAGGCTGCTGCAGATAAAGCCGCTGCTGATAAGGCCGCTACGGACAAAGCCGCTGCAGAAGCAACAGCTGCTTCGTCGTCTTCTGCCGAGGCCGCCGCGATGGCCGCCTCGTCCTCATCCGAGGCGATGGCAATGGCTGCGTCGTCTTCGGAAGAGCCCGCTATGGACATGTCCTCTTCTGAGGCACCGGCAATGACCGCAGCAGAGCCCAAGCTGCCAGCGACCGGCCTTGGCTTCGACACCAAGACTGCCGCTGCCGGCTCTGCCGTCGAAGGAATGAGCTACATCGGCGTGTGGGCTGAGGACGCAGCCGGCTGCGTGACTGTGGATGCTGGAGGCGCCAAGTACGTCGTCATCACCACATCAACGGTGCGGATCGGCTCCGACGCGGCCTGCTACGGCAACAACCGGCCACTCGCCGCGGACGGCACGGGGTCAGTGACCCTCCAGTGCCCGGCAACCGGACGCAACGGCACTATCGAAATCTCGATGCCGTCGCCGGAGTCTCTGGTGTTTAACGGCAGCCCGCCGCTGGTGCGCTGTATCATCGAAACTCGCCTCAGCGAGGATTTGGGAATTGAGACTAGTGCGGACAACGCCGTTGCCGCCATCGATTCCAACACGATCGGCAGCCAGTCGCTGCTGCTTGAAGCATCAGACAGCGGCTCATCGGGCGCGCTGCCGTTCTCGGGCACGGTCGATTGGTCGAAGGGTGTGGACGAGACCGGTCAGCCGACGCTGATCGGCAAAGCCTCGATCCCGGCGCGCAATCTCCAAGTCGACGTGCTGATCCGAAGAAATCGAGATCCGGATCTCTCGGCCAGCCATCTGATGGAAATCAACTTCACGGTCAGCGACAGCTTCCTCGGCGGCTCGATTGCCGGTCTGCCGGGCGTGCTGCTCAAGAACGAAGAACTGGTGCAAGGCCAGCCACTGGTGGGTGCTTCGGCGCGCGTCGTCGGCAATTCCTTCCTGTTTGCGCTCAGCGCGGCACCCGAGGATTCGACTGCGAATGTGGGTCTGCTGACCTCGCGCAAGTGGATCGATCTGGCGCTGATCTACGCGACCGGCAAGCGGGCGATCATCACGCTCGAAAAGGACGCCGCAGCACAGGCGCTGTTCAACGAGGTGTTCTCCGCGTGGGGAAGCCAACCTGCCATTTCCCCGGACATCGGCATGTAAGCAGTCGTACCGTTGTGAACAAGGGAATAGCGGACGCGTTCGCGCCGATACCGTTGCTTCTTCCGCCTTTGGGCGATGCTCACGCGATGGATCGCAAGCGCCTCGCCCAAAACATAGCAAGTGGTGACCGTGCTCGTCAGCGGATGGAGCGCACGGGCGTAACTCCCTAGGGAGACCCTCTTTGGATTCCGCCCGAGCGCGCTTCTCTCACCGGCAACTATCCCGATTATGACGGAGCGATGGTTGAACTTGACCGCCGCACTCGACCGGCTGCACGTGCCAAAGCCTCACGCATAGGGATCACACGCACCCGTGCACTGACTTGGGACGACAACGAACTGCCGCGCCTTCGGCGTATGTATCCCTCTGCGACCCGCGAAGAGTTGCTGGCAGCATTTTCCCGGGCGGACAGGGCAGCGATAGGTGCGAAGGCCCGAGCCAAACGCATCTACCGTCGCAAGGCGTCTTCAAAGAAACGGGGTGGGCGCTAACGGACCAAGTGTTGGCTAGGGCAGAGCATCTTGGCCTCTGTCTCGCCGACCTGGACATGATCGTCGGTTTCGCCTGAGCATTTCCAGACTCCACCCGTGGAGGAGGCGCCTCTTCTTTTTTGCAGTCGACCCTGCACTGTGGTTAGGGCGCGGGGGTGGCCCGTCTACTGTCGGAGGACTTGACCCTGTGGCAACTGAGCTAGAAACGCGGTCGGTAGAGGACGGACATGTTACCCGTGCGAAAGGGCCCGGCACTGCCGAGCAGATGATCGTTGGCAGTGCTCGTGTTTCCAGGCATCGAAAAACTGATGGGGCAAAAGTGACGGATCGAATCCACGTCCGACGGCATTTGATTGCCGCATAGCCAACGGATTTCAGCCATGCCACGCTATTTTTTCGATTTTTCCGACAACGACGAACTTTTCATCGACCGCGAGGGGATAGAACTACCCGACGAAGAAGCGGCCAAGCGGGAGTCGTCGACAATCGCCGCAGACATCGCGCGAGATCATTTAGCGGGCACAGTGAGCCCGGGTATAGTGGAGGTGCGTATTCGGGATGAAGCAGGCAACTACCTGACCTCTAAGGCGGTCCACATCGAGTTTGATGATCCCTTGCCGGGTGCCACTCCCGATCGCGTGAAACCTTCCCCGCACCTGAAGCGGTAGACCTCGTCGGCTTTGGTAATCGCCTTCGCTAGTCCTCGCCGAGCAGGCGGGGCGCACTCGCAGTGATTGGGATGCCGTAGCCATCGACCATCACGGTGATCGAGGGCACGGCGCCAGGATTGGTTCGGGTAACGGTAGCGCGTAGAAGCACCGCGTCACCGACCTTGAGCGTGCGCTTTCCGACCTTCACGGGGTCGAAACGGGTGATGGACAGGTGTTCTTTGGGGGATGGTACGCGGGACTTGGCCATGGGCGGAATATAGGGGAGCGATTCGGGAAAGTTGAGTCTGTCCAATGGCTTGGTAACCAAATTGGCCCTCCATCCGGGGACCGGGGCAAGGCCATTTGGCTGTCGAGAGACAGTGCCGTGTAGGTTGCCCTGCTCTGAGTGCGATCGGCAAGCAGCGAGACCCGGATGGACAGGTATCCGATCCGATGCTTCACTCTCTCAATGGATCAAACCGCTAGGCTTGCCTTATCGCTTCGCACGGTCTTGGGCTGGGAAGCTGTGCTTCCCAGCGGCAGGTTTGCGGACACACTGCGGATGATCCGCGAAGAGCTACGCCTACTGGGCACGATCAGTGATCCTGCCGCCCGCGACATTGAAGAGCGCTACCTGCTTCTGGCTGAACAACTCGACTACGAAGAAGCGCTACGGCTTCGTGCCGAGACGATTGTTGGTCTTCCCCCGCCATCGAGGACCAGCTCGCGGCCGCCAAACACTGGCCGCCAAAGAGACTAGGGATCAAAGAGCAGCTACAATATGGGGGGCAATCGGCCCCGAGACGCCGAGCTCACTTCAGCGACACCACGACGCGGCGATTGGCGCTATTCGAAGGGCCAAACTCGGTAGTCTCTCCCTTTCCTACGACGAAAGTCGACCGGAATTTCGCGCCCTTGTCTGCGAGGTATTTCGCGACGGCCTGAGCTCTTGCTTCTGAAACCGTTCGATTGAGGTCGTCAGGGCCCCCGGTATCTGCGTACCCCAGAGCACTTAGGTCACATTCACCGGCCAAGGCCTGCGAGAGCAGGGGGGCCAGAACCTTTTGCTGCTCTATGGACGGCTCAAGCGCACCGTTGACGTAGCCAGTAACCGCAACTTGCTCGTCACACAGTCTCTCTACGACCCAGCCCCCAGCAGGTTCAGAAGCTACAGCTAAAAAACTATCAGAAGGAATTTCGCCTGCCCTGGCCTTGGCGGCTGGCGCACCCTCAAAGAGTACGACGAAGTCCGAGGTAACAAGCTCCGAGCCGCCGACCTTGGCGCTGACCACCCGCAGATTTCGGTCGCCCACGCCTTCCT
>JBEBHC010000006.1:0-46942 GCA_040081185.1 Devosia sp.
GGCACCTGCAAGGATCGCGAGATCCTGCGGCACGATCCGCACCATCTGGTCGAGGGCTGCCTGCTGGCCGGTCGTGCGATGGGCGCACATATCGCCTACGTCTACATCCGTGGCGAATTTATCCGCGAGCGGCACCGCTTCGAGGCTGCGGTGCAGCAGGCCTACGACGCCAACCTGATCGGCAAGAACAACGTTCAAGGCTGGGACTTCGATATCGTCGTCCACCATGGTGCGGGCGCGTATATCTGCGGCGAAGAGACCGCGCTGATGGAGTCGCTCGAGGGCAAGAAGGGCCAGCCGCGCCTGAAGCCGCCGTTTCCGGCTGCGATGGGCGTTTATGGCAATCCGACAACCGTCAACAATGTCGAGTCCATCGCCGTTGTGCCGGAAATTCTGCGGCGTGGCGGCGCGTGGTTCGCAGGCATCGGCCGGCCGAACAATACCGGCACGAAGCTCATGTGCGTCTCCGGCCATGTGAACAAGCCGGCCACCTTCGAAGAAGCGATGGGCGTGCCTTTCGAGGAGATGATCGAGAAGCATTGCGGCGGCATCCGCGGCGGCTGGAACAACCTTCTCGCCGTGATCCCCGGTGGGGCATCCGTCCCCTGTGTGCCGGGCGAGAAGATGCGCCATGCGCTGATGGATTTCGACGGCACGAAAGAGGTTGGATCGTCACTCGGCACTGCCGCGGTGATCGTCATGGACAAGTCCACAGACATCATCCGTGCGATCTGGCGGCTCTCGGCCTTTTACAAGCACGAGAGCTGCGGCCAGTGCACCCCGTGCCGAGAGGGCACCGGCTGGATGATGCGCGTCATGGAACGCATGGTCGAAGGCCGCGCGCAGAAGCGCGAGATCGACATGCTGTTCGAGGTCACCAAGCAGGTCGAGGGGCACACCATCTGCGCGCTCGGCGATGCAGCGGCCTGGCCGATCCAGGGTTTGATCAAGAACTTCCGTCACGTGATGGAAGAGCGGATCGATAGCTACACCTACCGTTCCGACAATGACGACGCCGTGCCGTCGATCGCGGCGGAGTAAGAGACGATGGCCAACATCAAGGTTGACGGCAAACAGGTCGATGTTCCCGACTACTTCACGCTGATGCAGGCGGCGGAAGCGGCCGGGGCAGAGATCCCGCGCTTCTGCTACCACGAACGTCTATCGGTCGCCGGCAACTGCCGCATGTGCCTCATCGAAGTGAAGGGTGGCCCGCCGAAGCCGCAGGCCTCGTGCGCCATGGGCGTGAAGGATCTGCGACCCGGCCCCAACGGTGAGCCGCCAGAGATTTTCACCAACACGCCGATGGTCAAGAAGGCCCGCGAAGGCGTGATGGAATTCCTGCTGATCAACCACCCGCTGGATTGCCCGATCTGCGACCAGGGCGGCGAGTGCGACCTGCAGGACCAGGCGATGGCCTATGGCGTGGATACGTCCCGCTATGCCGAGAACAAGCGTGCCGTTGAGGACAAGTATCTCGGTCCGATCGTCAAGACGTCTATGAATCGCTGCATCCACTGCACGCGCTGCGTCCGGTTTACCACCGAGGTCGCCGGTGTGGCTCAGATGGGCCTGATCGGTCGCGGCGAAGACGCCGAGATCACGACGTACCTTGAGCAGGCGCTGTCGAGCGAGTTATCGGGCAATGTGGTTGATCTCTGCCCGGTGGGCGCCCTGACCTCCAAGCCCTATGCGTTCCAGGCCCGTCCGTGGGAGCTGGTCAAGACGGAGTCCATCGATGTGATGGATGCGGTCGGTTCCAATATCCGGGTGGACAGCCGTGGCCGCGAAGTGATGCGCATCCTGCCGCGCGTCAACGAGGCGGTGAACGAGGAGTGGATTTCGGACAAGACACGGCACGTCTGGGATGGGCTGAAGTCGCAGCGTCTCGATCGCCCGTATGTCCGCAAGAACGGCAAGCTCTCGCCGGCCACCTGGGATGAAGCTTTCGCGGCCGTGGCTAAAGCGCTCAAAGCGTCGGGCATGGGCAAGAAGGTCGGCGCCATCGCCGGCGATCTCGCCGCAGTCGAAGACATGTATGCGCTCAAAGCGCTGATGACCGCGATGGGCTCGGGCATGACCGACGTGCGCCCGCCGATGTCGGGCATCGACCCGTCGATGCCGCGCTCAGCCTACCTCTTCAACCCGACTATTGCGGGCATTGAAGACGCCGACGCAATCCTGATTATCGGTGCCAATCCCCGCAAGGAAGCGGCAGTGCTCAACGCCCGAATCCGCAAGGCGTGGCGCGCCAAGGGCATCCCAATTGCCGTGATCGGCGAACCGGCGGACCTTACCTATTCTTATGAGTATCTGGGCGACGACATCTCGGTTCTCGCGAAAGTCGCCGCTGGGCAGGGCTTTGGTGAGAAGCTGAAGGCCGCCAAGAAGCCGCTCATTATCGTCGGCGAAGCTGCCGTGTCTCACGGGCCGCTCTGGAACAAGCAGATCGGTCGCGACGTCATCGCGCTCGCGGCGAAAGCCGCGACGATGGGTGAGGTTACCGAAGGCTGGAACGGCTTTGCGCTGCTGCACAATGCTGCCAGCCGTGTCGGCGGCATCGACATCGGTTTCGTGCCGCATGATGGCGGCGTCTGCTCCGCCGACCAGATTAAGCTTGCAGGCAGAGGTGAACTCGACGTGCTGTTCCTGCTCGGCGCGGACGAGTACGACCTCGAGGCCGCAGGTAAAGCTTTCGTAGTGTATGTCGGTACGCATGGCGATGCCGGCGCGCACCGCGCGGACGTCATTCTTCCGGCGGCCGCGTACACAGAGAAGTCGGGAACCTACGTAAACACCGAGGGCCGGGTTCAAATCGCCGAGCGGGCAGTGTTCCCGCCGGGCGACGCGAAGGAAGACTGGGCGATTTTTCGCGCGCTTAGCGCCGTGATCGGCATGCCGTTGCCGTTCAATTCGCTGCGCGACTTGCGTGCGCGGATGTATGGCGAGTTCCCGCATCTGGCGCAGATCGACCAGATCGTGCCGGCGGGTATCGAGGGCGTGCGTGAACTGGCCGGTCGCGAAATCAAGACGGAGAGCGCCAAGCTGCTCCCCACGATCAGCGATTTCTACATGACCAACCCGATCGCCCGGGCATCCGCAATCATGGCTGAATGCTCGCAGATGCAGCTCGGCCTCAAGCAGGCGGCGGAGTAGCGGATGGAATTCATCGCTGCAGCGCTGGACTATCTGCTGGGCATCCCGATCTTCGGGTGGGGTACTCAGGTCGGCTTCGTCTACAAGGCGCTGCTGTTCCTTGTCGCGCTGCTGGTTTTCACCGCCTACATCTTGCTCGCCGATCGCAAGATCTGGGCCGCCGTTCAGGTCCGCCGTGGTCCCAACGTCGTGGGGCCGTTCGGTTTGCTGCAGTCATTCGCGGACCTGCTGAAGTTTCTGCTCAAGGAACCGCTGATCCCGGCAGGATCGGACAAGGTCGTTTTCCTCCTGGCACCGCTGGTGACGTCAGTTCTCGCCCTGAGTGCCTGGGCTGTCATCCCGCTCAGCTCGGGCTGGGCGCTCGCCAACATCAATGTCGGCGTCCTCTACATCTTCGCGATCAGTTCGCTGGGTGTTTACGGCATCATCATGGGAGGCTGGGCGTCGAACTCGAAATACGCCTTTCTCGGCGCGCTTCGTTCCGCTGCGCAGATGGTGAGCTACGAGGTCTCCATCGGCTTCGTCATCATCACGGTGCTGCTCTGCGTCGGCTCGCTGAACCTAAGCGATATCGTCGTCGCGCAGACGCAGATGGGCCTGGCTCACGTTCTCGGCGTGCCGTGGCTCAGTTTCCTCAACTGGTTCTGGCTGCCGCTATTTCCGATGTTCGTGATCTTCTTCATCTCGGCACTCGCCGAGACGAACCGGCCGCCCTTCGATCTGCCGGAAGCAGAATCCGAGCTCGTCGCCGGCTTCATGGTCGAATATTCCTCGGCGCCATACCTGCTGTTCCAACTGGGTGAGTACATCGCAATCCAGCTGATGTGCGCCATGACCGTGATCCTGTTCATGGGCGGCTGGGCTTCCCCCATCGATCTGCCGCCGTTTACCTGGATCCCGGGCGTCATCTGGTTCCTGGTCAAGCTGGTGCTGGTGTTCTTCATGTTCGCCATGGTGAAGGCGTTCGTGCCGCGCTACCGCTACGACCAGTTGATGCGCATCGGCTGGAAGGTGTTCCTGCCGATCTCGCTGGTCATGGTCATCGTTGTCGCGGGCATCCTGCAGTACACCGGCTGGGGCTGGCACGGAGGTGCGCTGTGATGAACTTCTTCCGCTTCATCAACGGCATGTTCCTGCGCGAGTTCGTTGGCGCGTTCTTCCTGTCGATGAAGTATTTCTTCGCGCCCAAGAAGACCATCAACTACCCGTTCGAGAAGATGCCGTACTCGCCGAGGTTCCGGGGCGAGCATGCGTTGCGCCGCTACCCCAATGGCGAGGAGCGCTGCATTGCCTGCAAGCTGTGCGAAGCGATCTGTCCGGCGCAGGCGATCACCATCGAGGCCGGCCCGCGCCAGAATGACGGCACCCGCCGGACGGTGCGCTACGACATCGACATGGTGAAGTGCATCTATTGCGGCATGTGCCAGGAAGCCTGCCCGGTGGATGCCATCGTAGAGGGTCCGAACTTCGAGTTCGCGACCGAGACGCGCGAAGAGCTCTATTTCTCCAAGGAACGCCTGCTCGCCAATGGCGACCGCTGGGAGCGCGAGATCGCGGCCAATATGGCTGCGGACGCGCCGTACAGGTGACATGATATGACGCTGGCGCTGTTTTTCTTCTACGTTTTCGCGATCATCGCGGTGGCTTCGGCACTGATGGTGATCGTCTCGCGCAACCCCGTGCACTCGGTCCTGTTCCTGATCCTGTGCTTCGTGAACTCGGCTGGCCTGTTCATGCTGGCCGGTGCAGAGTTCCTCGCGCTGATCCTCATCGTTGTGTATGTCGGCGCCGTCGCGGTGCTGTTCCTGTTCGTCACAATGATGCTGGATGTCGATTTCGCGTCGCTGCGGCAGGGCATGCTGCAATACGCCCCTATCGGCGTGGTGGTCGGGCTCATCCTGCTGGTCGAATTGCTGCTCGTCGGCGGCAGCTTCGTGATGGCGCCGGAGGTTACCTCGAGCGCGGTCGTGCCGATCGACCAGACCATCGACAACACGCGCGCTCTCGGCCAGGTGATCTACACGCGCTACGTCTTCCTGTTTCAAGGTGCCGGCGCGGTGCTGCTGGTCGCCATGATCGGTGCCATCGTGCTGACGCTCCAGCACAAGAGCGGCGTCAAGCGGCAGGATGTGTTCCACCAGACTTCGCGCAAGCGCTCCGAAGCGACCGAGCTGGTCAAGGTCAAGTCCGGCGAGGGGGTCAACTGATGCTGACAGCAGCCGGTATCGGCCTCGGCCATTATCTCACCGTCGGTGCCATCCTCTTCACGCTGGGCGTGTTCGGGATTTTCCTCAACCGGAAGAACATCATCATCATCCTGATGTCGGTTGAGCTGATCCTGCTAGCGGTAAACATCAACTTCGTCGCGTTCTCGGCCCAACTCGGCGATCTCGCCGGGCAGGTCTTTGCCCTGTTGATCCTTACCGTCGCCGCTGCCGAAGCCGCCATCGGCCTTGCCATTCTCGTCATCTTCTATCGCGTCCGCGGCTCGATCGCCGTCGAAGACGTGAACAAGCTCAAGGGCTGATCCCGTGATCCAGGCCATCGTCTTCTTTCCACTCGTCGGCGCGCTGGTTGCCGGCCTTCTTGGCCGGGTGATTGGGCATCGTACCTCCGAGTATGTGACGACCGGCCTGCTGATCGTGGCCGCCATTCTCGCTTGGCTGGTGTTCATCCCCTATTGGTTCGCGCCGGAAGCGGCCGAGGGGGCAGGGCACGCCGAGGCGACCAAAGTGCTTGTGATGAACTGGATCCATTCGGGCCCGGTCCAGCTCGACTGGGTGTTGCGCGTCGACACGCTGACTGCCGTGATGCTGGTGGTGGTGACGACGGTGTCGAGCCTCGTCCACGTCTATTCGATCGGCTACATGGCCGACGACCCGCATCGCGCGCGGTTCTTCGCATACCTGTCGCTGTTCACCTTCGCCATGTTGATGCTGGTGACGGCTGACAACTTCCTGCAGATGTTCTTCGGGTGGGAGGGTGTCGGCCTCGCCTCGTATCTGCTGATCGGCTTTTGGTACACAAAGCCCTCCGCCAATGCCGCCGCCATCAAGGCGTTCGTCGTCAACCGCGTCGGTGACTTCGGCTTTGCCCTTGGTATCTTCGCTGCGCTGGTGGTGCTCGGTGCCATCGACTTCGATGCAGCCTTCCACGCGGTCGAGGAGCACCGCGAGGCAACGATCCACTTTCTGAGCTGGGATTTGCCGGCAATGGAAGTCGTGTGTCTGCTGTTGTTCATGGGTGCCATGGGCAAGTCAGCGCAATTCCTGCTGCACACGTGGCTGCCGGACGCTATGGAAGGCCCGACGCCGGTTTCGGCCCTCATCCATGCGGCGACGATGGTGACCGCCGGCGTATTCATGGTGGCGCGGTTGTCGCCGATGTTCGAAGCGGCGCCGTTTGCGATGAACGTGGTGTTCGTCATCGGAGCCATCACGGCGTTCTTTGCGGCGACGGTCGGTCTCGTCCAGAACGACATCAAGCGCGTCATTGCCTATTCGACCTGCTCGCAGCTCGGCTACATGTTCGTGGCACTCGGCGCCGGCATGTTCTCGGCCGGCATTTTCCACCTGTTCACGCACGCGTTCTTCAAGGCGCTGCTGTTCCTCGGCGCCGGCTCGGTGATCCATGCGATGCACCATGAGCAGGACATGCGGAACATGGGCGGCCTCGCCAGCAAAATTCCGCGTACCTACTGGATGATGATGATTGGCACGCTGGCCCTGACGGGCGTCGGCATCCCCGGCCTGCCCATCGGGTTTGCAGGGTTCTTCTCCAAGGACGCCATCATCGAGACGGCCTATTCGGTCGGCGGCAACCTTGGAACGTTCGGCTTCTCGACGCTGGTCATCGCCGCGATGTTCACGAGCTTCTACTCTTGGCGACTAATCCACCTGACGTTCCACGGCGAGGCCCGTGGGGGTCATGCGCACGCTCACGCGCCGGACGCTCACGCGCATGCCGCGCATGACGATCACGCCCACGGCGCGCACGAGCCGCATGAGTCACCGACGGTGATGATGGTGCCGCTCTACATTCTCGCTGCGGGTGCCGTTCTGGCCGGTGTAATCTGGCACGAGTCCTTCATCGGCCATGCCGAGCACATCGCGCACTTCTTTGCAGGCTCGGTCGTGGTGTCAGACGAAATCATCGAGGCCGTACATGCGGTGCCGTTCTGGGTTCGCGCCTCGTCGACCGTCGCCATGCTGATCGGTTTCGGCGTCGCCTGGTACATGTATCTGGTCGACAAAGGCATGCCCGCCCGGCTGGCCGCCGCCAATCGCGGGCTCTACCAGTTCCTGCTGAACAAGTGGTATTTCGACGAGCTCTACAATTTCCTGTTCGTGCGTCCGGCCTTCTACATCGGCCGCGCTCTATGGAAGGGCTTCGATGACTGGCTGGTCGACCAGACCATCGTCGAGGGCCTCGGGGCTCGCGTGAAGGATGTCACCGGTCGTGTCGTCAAGCTCCAGTCCGGCTATCTCTATCATTATGCTTTCGTGATGCTGATCGGCATTGCCGCGCTGCTCACCTGGGCCATCACCGCCGGGGGGCTGCTCGGATGAACCTGTTCACCGATCACCTTCTGTCGCTGATCACCTTCCTGCCCGTCGTCGGGGCGGTCATAATCCTGCTCGTGCCAGCGCAGGGGGAGGGCAGTGCCAACCTCTCGCGCTGGATCGCGCTCGTCACTTCGGTGGTGACCTTCGCGCTGTCGCTGTGGATGTGGGCGAAGTTCGACACCAGCAATACCGGTTTCCAGTTCGTCGAGGACTACGCCTGGATAGGGGAGTCCATCGGCTACCGTATGGGCGTCGACGGCATCTCATTCCTGTTCGTCGTGCTGACGGCGCTGCTGATCCCGGCCTGCATCCTGTCGAGCTGGACTTCGATCCAAAACCGCGTCCGCGAATACATGATCGTCTTCCTGATCCTCGAGACGCTTTGCATCGGCGTGTTCACCGCGCTCGACCTGGCGATGTTCTACGTGTTCTTCGAGGGCAGCCTGATCCCGATGTTCCTGATCATCGGCATCTGGGGAGGCAAGCGGCGCATCCAGGCGGCCTACAAGTTCTTCTTCTACACATTCACCGGCTCGGTGCTGATGCTGCTCGCCATCATGGCGATGTACTGGCAGGCTGGCACGCTCGATATCCGCACGCTTTTGGCGTTCAAGTTCGATCCCGGCGTGCAGACGTGGCTGTGGCTCGCCTTCTTCGCCAGCTTTGCGGTGAAGATGCCGATGTGGCCGTTCCACCGCTGGCTACCGGAAGCGCACGTCGAAGCGCCGACAGCGGGTTCGGTGATCCTGGCGGCGATCCTGCTGAAGCTCGGTGGCTACGGTTTCATCCGCTTCTCGCTGGCGATGTTCCCCGAGGCTTCGGCGAACTTCGCGCCGTTCGTATTCACGCTTTCGATCGCGGCGATCATCCTGACGTCGCTGATCGCGCTGGTGCAGACCGACGTGAAGAAGCTGATCGCCTATTCGTCGGTGGCCCATATGGGCTTCGTCACGATGGGGATTTTCTCGGGCAACATCATGGGCATCCACGGTGCCGTGTTCCAGATGCTGTCGCACGGCATCGTGTCGGGCGCGCTCTTCCTTTGCGTCGGCGTTGTCTACGACCGCATGCACACCCGCGAGATAGATGCGTATGGCGGCCTCGTGGAGCGCATGCCCGCCTACGCCTTTGCCTTCATGGTGTTCACCATGGCCAATGTCGGATTGCCGGGCACGTCGGGGTTCGTCGGCGAATTCCTGACACTCATCGGCACGTTCCAGGTCAATACGTGGGTCACGTTCTTCGCAGCCTTCGGCGTCATCCTGTCGGCCGGCTATGCGCTCTATCTCTATCGGCGCGTGATCTTCGGTGCGCTGACCAAGGAGAGCCTCAAAGGCATCCTCGATCTTGACGCGCGCGAGATTGCGGTGCTCGTGCCGCTCATCGTGCTGACGTTGCTCTTCGGGTTCTATCCGGCGCCGATCCTCGATGCGACCGCGGCGTCGGTCGGTCTCGTGGCCCAGAACTTCGCCGCCGCCATCGGCGCGCCGCCACCGGTGCTCGAAGCACTTGTGACGGGGCACTAGGAAACCGCCATGCAGTCCATGACCCTCTCCGCGCTGATGCCAGTCTGGCCTGAGCTCAAGCTCGCAGGCGGCGCCATCGTGTTGTTGCTGATCGGCGTGTTCGTGCCGCGACTGCGTGCCAATTTTGTCTCCTGGCTTGCGGTGCTGTTGCTGGTCGTGGTGATCGCCGTTTCGCTGCTCTGGCCGGCGCAAGGCATATTGTTCAACGGCGGCTTCATAAGTGATGGGTTCTCGCAGTTTATGAAGCTGCTAGTCCTTGGCGGCTCGGCGTTTGCCCTAGTGCTCTCCATGTCGTCGGCGGCCGAAAATGGGCTCGACAAGTTCGAGTACGCCATCCTCGTGCTGCTCGCGACGCTGGGCATGATGGTCATGGTTTCGGCCAACGACCTGATGAGCCTCTACGTCGGTCTCGAGCTGCAATCGCTGGCGCTCTACGTCGTGGCCGCACTGCGGCGTGACGATCCGCGGGCGACTGAAGCGGGCCTCAAGTACTTTGTACTGGGCGCGCTGTCCTCCGGAATGCTGCTCTACGGTGCATCGCTGGTCTATGGTTTCACCGGCCAGACGCAGCTCGACCAGATCGTCGGCGCGCTCGCGACGGAAGGGCGTTCGATCGGTTTGATCTTCGGTATGGTGTTCTTGCTTGCGGGCATCGCGTTCAAGATTTCGGCGGTGCCGTTTCATATGTGGACACCGGACGTGTACGAAGGCGCTCCGACGCCGGTCACGGCCTTCTTTGCCTCCGCACCGAAGATCGCGGCCATGGCACTGTTCATCCGCGTCACAACTGTCAGCTTCGGGCCAATCGGGCGTGACTGGCAGCAGATCGTGATCTTCCTGTCGATTGCTTCGATGGTGCTCGCCGCCTTCGCCGCTATCGGTCAGAACAACCTCAAGCGATTGCTCGCCTATTCCTCCATCGGCCACGTGGGCTTTGCCCTTGTGGGCCTGTCGGCCGGCACTTCTGTGGGCGTCGAGGGTGTTGCGGTTTACATGGCGATCTACATTGCCATGACGGTCGGCATCTTCGCCGCGATCATCTCGCTGCGCACTGCGGACGGAAAGCCGGTCGAGACTGTCGCGCAACTCGCCGGGCTGGCGCAGAAGAAGCCGTTCGCGGCGGCGATCATCGCGATCATCATGTTCTCGTTCATCGGCCTGCCGCCCCTCGCCGGGTTCTTCGCCAAGTGGCAGGTTTTCCTCGCGGCCATCGATGCACAGTTGTTCGTTCTTGCCGTTATCGGCGTGCTGGCCAGCGCGATAAGTGCGTTCTACTACCTGCGTATCGTCAAGGTGATGTATTTCGACGAGCCCGTGGGCGACTTTGCGGCGGCGCCGGTGGAACTTACCGGTGTCATGGCGATCTCTGGGTTCGTCGTGGTCACTTACTACGTCACAATCGGCAAGCCGCTGTTCGATGCGGCGCATCTCGCTGCCGGAAGCCTGTTCTAATTGGCTGAGTTCTGGCTCGGACCCGTCGCGACCAGCAGGGGCTACAGGCTCTTCGCCTACGACGAGATCGGTTCGACCTCCACTGAAGCAGTGCGCGCTGCAGAGGCGGGTGACGGCGGTGACGTGTGGTTCGCCGCCCTCAGGCAAACTGCTGGCCGGGGACGTCGTGGGCGTCCGTGGGAGACCGAGAGTGGCAATCTCGCCGCGAGCCTACTCATCGTTCCACAATGCGACCCTTCGATTGCCGCGACACTTGGCTTCGTAGCTGGCGTCGCGCTTAACCGTGCGCTCGGCGCAATCCTGCCTCCGGGCGCGCTGAAGCAGGGGCTGGATGGAGCATCGCGTGTGGCGCTCAAGTGGCCCAATGACGTTCTGGCCGACGGTGCCAAGCTGGCCGGTATTCTGCTCGAGGCCATCCGGCGTCCGGATGGCACCCAGGCCGTCGTGATCGGGGTCGGCGTAAATATCGTATCTGCACCCTCCGGGTTGCCTTATCCGGCGACGGCTCTTCGTAGCCTCGGAACAGATGTGGCCGCGGAAGCCATCTTCGCCGCCTTGGCGGAGGAGTGGGTCGTTGCCTACGAGTTGTGGGACCGGGGTCGCAACGTCGCAGACATCTTGCGCATCTGGCGGGCCTCTGCCGCAGGCATCGGCTCCGAGATCGCGGTAGCTCAGGACGGCGCGGTGCTGCGCGGCATATTCGAATCTATCGACGATAGCGGACGATTGATCGTTCGTGCCAACGACAACCGCCTCGTCACCGTCTCGGCCGGTGACGTCCATTTCGGCGTCACCGCCAGTGTGAGGGCGTAGTGGCGGGACCGCGTGATGAAATGGTCTTTGTGCCCCTCGGCGGGGTCGGCGAGATCGGCATGAATATGGCGGCGTATGGCTTCGGGCCGCCGAGTCAGCGCAAGTGGATCGTGGTCGATTGCGGCGTCACGTTCGCAGGTCCGGCGCAGCCCGGCATCGAACTGATCATGGCCGATCCGACGTTCCTCGAGGACAATGCCGACGACGTTCTGGCATTGATCCTGACGCATAGCCATGAGGACCACTATGGCGGTGTGCTCGACATCTGGCCGGCCTTTGATCGGCCCGTCTATGCGACGGCGTTCACGGCCGCGATGCTCGCCGCCAAGCGCGCTTCGGACAACATTGTCGACAATGTCGCGGTGCGCGCCATGCAGGTGGGCCGGCCATTCACGCTCGGCCCTTTCACCATCGAAGCGGTCAACGTCTCACATTCGATCCCGGAAAGTTGCGCTCTCTCGATCACCACCGAGGCCGGCCGCGTGATCCATACGGGCGACTGGAAGCTCGATCCGCGCCCCATCGCTGCGGCACCCACCGATGAAGTGCGCCTGCGCGAACTGGGCAGCGGGGGCATGCCGGTTGCGTTGATCTGCGACAGCACCAACGCGCTCAAGGATGGCACGAGCCCGAGCGAAGACGAGGTGGCGGCCACGCTCGCCGCCATGATCGCCGAAGCGCCCTATCGCGTCGCCCTCACGACCTTCGCCTCCAATGTCGGGCGCGTCATTTCTATTGCCCGTGCGGCGCAGCAGGCGGGCCGGCAGGTGGTGATGTCGGGTAGGGCGCTGCACCGGATCGGCAGCATTGCCCGTGAACTCGGCATGATGGAAGGGCTTGCGCCGTTCCTCGACCAGGACGAGTTCAAGACTCTGCCGCGCAACAAGTGCGTGCTCCTTTGCACCGGCAGCCAAGGCGAGCCAAGGGCTGCGATTGCGCGCATTGCGCGGCAAGAGCATCCGGCGATCGACCTCAACGCTGGTGACAGCGTGATCTTTTCGTCGTGGGCCATTCCGGGCAACGAGCGCGAAGTCATCGACATCCAGAACCTGCTGATCGATCGCGGCATAGACGTCATCACGGGTCGAGACGGTCTGGTTCACACGACCGGCCATCCCCGGCGGGAAGAGCTCAAGCGGCTCTACGACATGCTGAAGCCGCAGACGCTGGTGCCGGTCCACGGCGAAGCGATGCACCTTGAGGCGCATGCCGCACTAGGCCGGCAACACGGTATCCCGAACGTCCTTCACGCCCGCAATGGCGACATGGTGCGGCTGTTTCCCGACCCGCTGATCTTCCCCGGCGAAGTGCGAACCGGCGAACTTTATCTCGATGGCAATATCCTCTGCACACCCGAGGAAAGCGGTGTGAAGGGCCGTCGCAAGCTTTCCTTTGGCGGGCACATCGTGGTCAGCCTTTGCGTCGACGCGGCGGGTGCAATCGTTGCCGGACCCGACCTGTCGGTGGAAGGGCTGCCCGAGATCGAAGACGACGAAGATTCAGTCTCCGATATCGTGCGGCGCACCGTCGCGGGAGCGCTCAAGTCCATCCCCCCCAAGCGTCGTTCAGACCCTGAGTTGGTCGATGCCGCGGTGCAACGCGCGGTGCGCGGCGAGATCGGTGCCTGGTGGGGCAAAAAGCCCAATGTGACGGTCTTCGTCCACCGCCTATAGGGGCGCCATGCTGCAGCCCATCACCATCGCCGCTATCTACGCCATCGTCTGGTTCGTCTGCCTGTTTCTCGTGCTGCCTTGGGGCGTCCGCAATCAGATCGACACCGGCGAAATCGTCCGCGGCAGCGAGCCCGGCGCTCCCGACGCGCCACGGCTTTGGCGGCGCGTTCTGTACACGAGCCTGCTTGCCGCAGTTGTCACGGCGCTGCTGTTCTGGGGGCTCAGTTCTCCGCTGCTGCAGCAATACTGGAGCTGACCATGGCCGACTCCGTCCTCGACCGCTTCCTGCGCTACGTCGCGATCGACACCCAGTCCCATCCAGAGTCGACCGCGCAACCCTCGACAGAGAAGCAGAAGAATCTCGGCCGTGTCCTTCACGCCGAGCTTAAGGAGCTTGGTCTTGCCGATGCCGAGCTTGACGAGCACGGAAACGTCTATGCGACGATCCCGGCCAATACCTACAAGCGCGTGCCGGTCATCTGTTTCTGTTCGCACATGGACACTGCGCCGGACTTCACCGGCACTAACGTAAAGCCGCAGATCATTCCTGACTATCGCGGCGGCGACATCAGCTTGCCCGGCGATCGGAGCAGGGTGATCCGCATGGCCGACCAACCGGAATTGCGCAACCAAATCGGCAACGACATCGTCACCACCGACGGCACGACGCTGCTCGGCGCCGACGATAAGGCGGGCCTCGCCGAGATCATGACGATGGCGGAACGGCTGCTGTCCGACCCATCCGTGAAGCACGGGGCGATCCGTATCCTGTTCACCACCGACGAAGAGATTGGCCGCGGCGTGGACAAGGTCGATCTCGAAAAGCTCGGCGCCGAATTTGCCTACACAGTGGATGGTGAAACAGCAGGCCACATCGAGGACGAAACCTTCTCTGCCGATGGCGTCGAGATCATCATCCGTGGCGTTGCCTCGCATCCGGGTTTTGCCAAGGGCAGGATGGAGAACGCGATCAAGATCGCGGCTGCAATCATCGACCGGCTACCGCGCGACATGACGCCCGAGACGACGGATGGCCGCGAAGGATTTATCCATCCGACCGGCGTTCACGCCTCAATGGAAGGTGCAAGGCTCGGCTTTATCGTGCGCGATTTCGAGGAGGGCGGCCTGCACGACAAGGAGCGGCTGCTGGAAAAAATCGCGGACGAGGTGCTCGCTTCCTACCCGGGTTCGTCGCACACCTTTGAGGTGCGCGAGCAGTACCGCAACATGAAGGCAGTGCTGGCCCAGCATCCGCAAGTCACCTCCTATGCGGTCGAGGCTATCAGCCGAGCGGGGCTTGCGCCCCACCGTGGCAGTATCCGCGGCGGTACCGACGGCTCGCGGCTCTCGTTCATGGGGCTGCCGTGCCCGAACATTTTCGCGGGTGGCCACGCCTTCCATTCACCGCTCGAATGGATCAGCCGCCAGGACATGGAGAAGGCTGTCGAGACCCTCGTGCACCTTGCTGCAATCTGGGAAGAGCGGGCCTGAAATTCCGCTCGTCGCAGTGCGCTCGGGCCATCGCAAAAAAAGAAAGCAGGGCGCTAGCCCTGCTGGAATAGTTTGACGACAATTACGCTGGTCTTAGGCTCGCTTTCGCGGCGGCCAACGCTCCTCCCTTGACGTTGTCGACGTCCGGCGACTTCGAGGCCGCCTGTAATTGATTGAGCCGGAACTTAACAAGTCAGATAGGGACTGTCACCTAGATTCTGTGACGATGCGACGCTTGAAAAGCCCGGAATCTTGGGGTTTGTGTGAGCCGGCGCGCCGGCACGAGTCGACCGGCTCAGTGGGGATTTCAATGCGTCTGAGCCGCTACTTCCTGCCGCTTCTCAAGGAATCTCCGAAGGAAGCCGAGATCGTCTCGCACAAGCTGATGCTGCGGGCAGGGATGATCAAACAACAGGCCGCCGGATCCTATTCCTGGCTGCCGCTCGGCTTCAAAGTCCTCAACAAGATTATCCGTATTGTTGAGCAGGAGCAGGACCGTTCCGGTGCTGTGCAGCTGTTGATGCCGACCGTGCAATCCGCCGACCTGTGGCGCGAGTCGGGGCGCTACGAGGCGTACGGCAAGGAGATGCTGCGCATCGAGGACCGACACGAGCGGGAGATGCTCTACGGTCCGACGAACGAAGAGATGATCACCGACATCTTCCGCACGCATGTGCGGTCATACAAGGACCTGCCGCTGAACCTCTATCACATCCAGTGGAAGTTCCGTGACGAGGTGCGTCCGCGCTTCGGCACGATGCGCAGCCGCGAGTTCCTGATGAAAGACGCGTACTCGTTCGATCTCGACAAGAGCGGTGCGACGCAGGCCTTCTATCGCATGTTTGTCGCGTATCTCCGCACGTTTCATCGGATGGGCCTGGTCGGCATCCCGATGCGTGCCGACAGTGGCCCGATCGGTGGCGACATGAGCTACGAGTTCCACGTCCTTGCGGAGACCGGCGAGAGTGCGGTGTTCCTGCATTCGGATTTGGTGAACAAGCCGATCCCGCCGATCGATGTCGATTTCCGCAGCGATCTTGCGCCGGTATTTGCCGACTGGACATCGCTCTATGCGGCGACGGACGAGATGCTCGACGAAGCCAAATTCAATTCCGATGTGCCCGAGGACAAGCGGCTCAGGGCACGCGGCATCGAGGTCGGCCACATTTTCTACTTCGGCACCAAGTACTCCGATCCGATGAAGGCGAATGTCACCGGTCCCGACGGTAAGGATGTCACCGTGCATATGGGCAGCTATGGTATCGGCCCGTCGCGCCTCGTGCCGGCAGTGATCGAGGCCAGCCATGACGATGCCGGCATCATCTGGCCGGTCTCGGTGGCGCCATTCGAGACGGTGCTGATCAACCTCAAGGCGGGTGATACGGCAACCGATGCTGCTTGCGACGGGCTTTACTCCGAGTTGCAGACAGCCGGTATCGACACGTTGTACGATGACAAGGACCAGCCTGCCGGAGCGAAGTTTGCCGCCGCCGACCTGATCGGTGTGCCGTACCAGCTCATCCTCGGGCCGCGTGGCCTCAAGGAAGGGCAGGCTGAGATCAAGCACCGCAAGACGGGCGAGCGTGAAGCCCTGCCGCTGGCAAGCGCAGTGGCGCGGCTCAAATCGCTGATCGAGCCGCAAAGGCGGGACACGGTTTGACCGTCCCCGCCGGCGCTGCCGTGCGTGCGACCAGTGGGCCGTTCTCGCGGTTCGAATTCATGATCGCCGGACGTTACCTGCGCGCGCGCCGCAAGGACCGCTTCATCTCCGTGATCTCCGGACTGACGCTTGCCGGAATTGCCATCGGTGTGGCGACGCTGATCGTCGTCATGTCGGTGATGAACGGCTTCCGCGCCGAACTGCTCGACAAGATCCTAGGCCTCAACGGCCACTTCACGGCCTATCCTCTCGAGCAGCGCTTCACCGACTACGACCAGGACGCGCTCGACATCGAGGGCGTCAACGGCGTTATCATGGCCATTCCCTTCGTCGAGGGGCAGGCGCTCGTTTCCAGCCAGAGCGAGTCCACGGGCATTTCCGTGCGCGGCATTTCCGAGGATTCGCTGGCAAAGCTGAAGTTGCTACGTGACGGTGCGGTTCTGGGCGGCTGGGATCAATGGGACAAGAGCGGTGGTGTTGCCATCGGGCAGCGTCTCGCCGAAAAGCTGGGCGTCACCATCGGCGATCCGGTCACGATCGTGAACCCCAACGGCGCCACGACCCCCTTCGGCAAGACGCCGCAGATCCGGAGTTTTCCGGTCAACGTCATCTTCAATCTCGGCATGGTCGAGTTCGACAGCTTCTATCTCTACATGCCGATGGAGCCCGCCCAGACCTACTTCAAACTCTATGAGGACGTGCTCAAGGATGGCGTCGCGCCGCCTGCCATTGATGCGACCGACGAGGAAATCGATGCCGCATATCAGCGGCAGTACTGGGCGTCGGGCATCGAAATTTTCCTCAACGATGCCGACGATATCGGACCGATGCGGGAGAGCATTCAAACCCAGGTGACGCGCCCGCTGATCCTGACCGACTGGCAGCAGCGTAACGAGACGTTCTTCTCTGCCCTGCAGGTCGAGCGGGTCGTGATGTTCGTGATCCTGTCGATGATCGTCGTTGTCGCTGCCTTCAACATCATTTCCTCGCTGGTGATGCTGGTGAAGGACAAGGGCAGCGATATCGCTATCCTGCGCACCATGGGCGCGACGCGCGGCTCAATCATGCGGATATTCTCGATGACCGGCACGGCGATCGGCGTCGCCGGCACCGTCGTCGGGCTCGTCGTAGGATTGCTGATTGCGTCGAACGCGGAAACGCTCCGGGCCTTCGTGTCCGACCTCATCGGCATTCGCATCTTCCCGCCGGAGGTGTTCTTCCTGTCGACGCTCCCGTCGAAGACCGACCCCAGCGAAGTGCTGTTCGTCGCCGGACTTGCGCTCGCACTGAGTTTTCTCGCGACGATCTATCCGGCTTGGCGTGCAGCGCAGTACGATCCCGTCGAGGCGCTGCGCTATGAGTAAGCCACATCTGGTGCTACGCGGCGTCCATCGCCACTACGGCGAAGGCGAAGCGCAGGTAGAGGTGCTGGAAGCTGCCGACCTTACGGTCAACAGCGGGGAACTGGTGGCGATCGTTGCGCCCTCAGGCGCGGGTAAGTCGACACTGCTGCATCTGTCGGGTCTGCTCGAGCGGACTCAGTCGGGCGAGATCGAAATTACCGGCACGCCGACAGCCGCGCTCAGCGAGCGCGGGCGCACGCTGCTTCGCCGCACGACCATCGGCTACGTCTATCAGTTCCATCACCTGCTGCCGGAATTCACCGCGCTCGAGAATGTCTCGATCCCGCAATTGATCGCCGGTGTGTCGCAGGCGGATGCCGACAAGCGCAGCAAGTCCTTGCTGGACTTGCTTGGTGTGGGACCGCGTTCCACGCATCGGCCCGCCGAGTTATCGGGTGGCGAGCAGCAGCGCGTGGCTATCGCCCGTGCAGCGGCCAATCATCCTCGCGTGATCCTGGCCGACGAGCCGACCGGCAATCTCGATCCAGCAACGTCCGAGATCGTGTTCGAGGCGTTGAAGTCGCTGATCCGCGACGAAGGGGCGGCCGCACTCATCGCGACCCACAACCACGATCTCGCCCGACGCGCAGATCGGATCGTGACGCTCCGCAACGGCCTCGTCGAGCCGCTGACGCTATAGGGTCAGCCGGACGTTCCCATCGCCGGGCAGACCGAACTGCCGCAAGCGCGAATGTTCGAGATGCTGTTGCGCAGCCGGTCTATACCGACGGCTCCTGGGATGACTTCGTCGCCAAGGATGTAGGTCGGCGTGCCAGAGACGTTGAGCGCCTTGGCGAGGTCATAGACCTTGGTGATGGTCGAAGCAGGTCCGTTGCCGGACATATTCAGCATCAGGTTGACGCGGTTCATACCCATCTGCTCGGCGATGTTGAGAGCAGTATCGCCCGTGACCTGGCCTCGGCTCGAAAAGAGTTGCTGATGGAAATCCCAGTAATCGATGTTCTTGTCCTCGTTGACCAGCACCGCGACGCGCGCCGCCTCGATCGAGCCTTGGGAGAGGATCGGGAACTCCTTGAGGATGACGCGCAGGTTGGGGTCTTCTGCGATCAGGGTCGCGAGGTCAGGGAGAGCCGCGCGGCAGTAGCCGCAATTGTAGTCGAACATCTCGACCAGAGTGACGTCGCCCTTCGGATTGCCGAGAATGACGTTGTCAGGGTCGTCGTAAATCGCACCGAAATTGGCCTGGATGATTTCCGCGTTGGCGCGGCGCTGCTCGACCTTGCGCGCCTCGGTGAGTTTTGCGGTCATCCGGTCGAGGATGCCCGGATCGCCCATCAGATAGCTCTCGATCATGGGATTGAGTTCGTTCGCATCGAAAACCGCTGCCGATTGCGGCGCGGCCGCCGGCCCGCTCGCGGCGGAGGCGTCCAGCATCTCGGTGAAAATCGCGCGGACCTTGCTCTCGTCCAGCGTGGTGGGGGCGGGACGGAGCAGAAAGCTTCCCAGCCCACCGGCGAGAAGGGCAACAACGGCAACGAGCAGAATAGTGAGGCGCTGCATGAAAGCTCCGGGGAGTCGGCGGAAACGCTACGTTGAAAGTATCATCAGACCGTAAGCATGCCTCGACGGATGAAATCAAATCCTGTTGAGCCTGCGAGCCTGACCGGCTAGGCCCAAGCCATCGACGAGCATCTGGACAGTTCTATGTCAGCAAGCGGGCTGCAACCGTTTTATTCATTGGAAATCAACGCGCTGGCGCGAAGGCTGGAGGCGGAGGGCAGAGACATCTGCTTTCTAGAACAGGGCCAACCGGCCGTTCCGCCGGCTCCGGCAGTGATAGAGGCGGTCCGCGCGAAGCTCGATGGACCGCAGATGTACACTCATTTCGCCGGCCTGCCGGCCCTGCGCGATAAGCTTTCCGCTTACTACGATGCGCAGCACGGTGTCGCGATATCGCCTGAGAACATCATCTGCACGATGGGTTCGTCGTCTGGGTTCATCCTCGCCTTCACCGGAGCGTTCGCCCCTGGCGCCAAGATCGCGGTGACCCGGCCGGGCTACCCCGCCTATCACAATACCCTTGCCGGGCTCGGCTATCGGGCCGTCGAGATACCCATCGAGGCCGCCAACCACTGGCGTTTGACCCCGGCCGACATTGTCGCGGCACACGCGCGCGAGCCGTTCGAAGGATTACTGTTCGCGTCCCCGGCGAACCCCACCGGTGCGGCGGTCACGCGCGAAGCGCTTGGAGAGATCGTTGCCACTTGCGCCCGGCTCGGCGTCCGCTTGATCTCGGATGAGATCTATCACGGACTGGATTTTCGTGGGCCCTCGGTGTCGGCGCGGGAGTTCAGCGCGAATGCGATCATCATCAATAGCTTCAGCAAGTACTATTGTATGACGGGCTGGCGCATCGGCTGGATGGTCTTGCCCGACGACCTGTTGCGCCGCACGCAGATGCTGCAGCAGAACATGTTCATCTCGGCGCCGACATTGAGCCAGGTTGCGGCCACCGCCGCGCTCGGCGAGCGCGACTATTCCGAAGTGCAAAAAGCTCACTACGCCGAAAACCGGCCGCTGCTGGTGCATGGCCTGCGCAACCTCGGCTTCGGTGTCGATGAAGGCGACGGGGCGTTCTACGCCTATGCAGACGCGAGCCGGTTCACCAACGACTCCCTCGCCTTCAGTCGCGAACTGTTGGAGGTGGCAGGGGTGGCCATGACACCGGGTGTCGATTTCGATCGTATCAACGGCCAGCGCTACGTGCGCTTCTCGTATGCTGGAAGCCGCGAAACGATGGAGAAGGCGCTCGACCGGATGGCTAGTTTTCTGCAGCGCTAGCCGTCGTGACGCGGGCAATATACCCGCAGCCGATGACCATCGGGGTCCGAAGCCGTGAACGTGTACCCGATAGGCAGGTGTTCCGGCTCCTGCAGGATGTGAAGCCCGAGCTTGGCCCAATCGTTACGCCGTCGCCGAACGAGCGCCTCCGATGCAACCTCGAAGCAGAGCTCATTGCCACCTGGCAGCGTCGCCCGCGGCTCCACCAGACGGCGGTTTAGCAGCGTGACGTTGATGCCGCCGGGAAGCTGGAAGCAGGCGGACCGGCGATCCTGTTGGGAGGGCTCGAGGCCGAAGAGGTGACCATAGAGTTCGGCGCTGCGCGCGGTGTCGGCGACGTAGCTTATGATCTGCGTGGGCGTCATCGGCCCTCCTTTTCGGGGGCAGAATGGCCAGACGGAGTGTCAGGTTCTGTCAGGGGCTTCCATGCCGCGCTGCTGGCGCCATTCCTTCAGCATGACGGCACGCCGGCGGGGCGAACGTTCGCCAGTCGCCGCGGCTGATCCGATACGATCCACGCGGAAATGCCGGTAGTCCTGTCGGAGTTCGCACCACGCGCCGACGACGCGGGTCTGCTCATAGAATCCGATGAGGAACGGCCAGATGATGCGCTCGGTCTCGGTTTCCTTCTCGTCGCGGTAGGCGATCCGGAGCTTCATCTCCTTGCGGATTGCCTCGCGCAACAGTGCGACGTCGATGCTGATGGGGGCGCGGTTGTAGCGTGGGATGACCATCAACGAGCCGCTTTCAACCTCTCGGCGAAGGTCGGACGGCAGGACGGCCGCAATTTTGCTCAGCGCGTTGCCAGCCGCGGTGCTGAGGCGTTTGTCCTCGTGCTGCACTGCGACCCAGCGCGAGCCGAGTACGAGGGCCTCGAGTTCGTCGATGGAAAACATCATCGGGGGCAGGGTGAAGCCCGGCTTCAGGACATATCCCAGCCCGGGTTCGCCTTCAATTTCGGCGCCCTGGCCCTGAAGGGTCGCGATATCGCGATAGAAGGTTCGCAGCGAAATCCCGAGATCGCCAGCCAGTGACTGCCCCGTCACCGGGGCACGGTGGCGGCGCAACAGTTCCATCAGTTCCAGCAGGCGTTCGGCGCGCGACATGGCCGGCAAGCTATCGCTTCGCCGCCGTGAGGCAAGGGCGGATTATTGCGCAGGTGCTTCCGCTTCGGCCTCGGCCGGCGCCTCGCCGAACTTCGCGATGGCGGCGCGGGATCCCGGCCCGATCTGGCCGTCTATTTCGCCGGTGTAATAGCCTTTGGCGAGTGCGTCTCGCTGCAGGGCCTTCTTCATCTCTTCGCTCCAGTCCGCCAACGACCCGGCAAGTGCGTCCCTCGCGTCATTGTTTCCGATAGCCAGTGCCTTCTCGAAGTTCAGCGCCGAGGCCACCGGATCCCGGACGTCCTCGTCGCGATCGTAGATGAGGGCGAGATACCAGGCGGCGGCGGGCTCTTCAGTCCCTTCATAGGCACGCGCGGCCTTGACTGCGTCGCGCGGGACCCCGAGGCCGAAGTCGTAGATGTAGCCGAGCATTAGGTTGGCCAGCGAATTGCCCGCCTTGGAGGCCGGCAGCAGCATTGCAAGCGCCTCGGCATAGTTCTGCCGGTCGTAGTATCGGGCGCCAAGCTTGGCCATCGATTCGATGTCGCCTGCTTGCGCCGCTCGACGAAGCCAGTTTTCCGCCAGTTCCTGATTGGCGTCGATCTCGTTGCCCGTCGAGTAAAGATCGGCGAGCTTTAGCATGGCGTCGGTGTTGCCTGCATCAGCAGCGCGCTCGAGCCACGGAACTGAAAGCGCGATCGAGTACTTGCTCCCGGTGGTGTAGAGCGCCATTGCATAACCGTAGAGCCCCTGGCCGTTGCCCGCATCCGCCAGTTCCTTCCAAAGGATCAGCGCATCGGCCTCGTAGCCCGGCGACACGCTGTATAGGCGGGCGAGATTCAGCTCAGCCTCCTGCGAACCAAGCGCCATCCCTTGGCGATAGAGTGAGACGATGTGATCGAAAGCCTCGATGCGTTTTGCATCGTCAGCTTCGTCGGAGAGCGCGGCGGTGGCGTCGTCAGCATCAGAAAGCAATTGGGCGATGCGCTCCGCGAACGGTTCGCCATCGCCTGTCTGGATCGCTCCGCCTTGGGCCGCCCCGCTGTACACCAGCCGCATCACACCCGTGCTGTTGCGGTTCTCCTCGAGGCTTGCGCTGAAGTTGTCGAGCGTCCAGCTCGCGCTCGCACCGTCAGTGAGGGCGCCGGCTTCATCGTGGCTCGCGTCGACAGCCTGTGCGGGTTCACCGAAGACACCGCTCATGGCGCGCAGGGCGGCTGCAAAATCCTGCGGCCGGCCCTCGGCCTCGACCGAGGTTAGCACCGGCTCCAGACCGGGGCCGGGTGCGGTGAACCAGAAATCGGCAATGACGTCGGCCATGGCAATAAGCTGCCCGACCGGTGCCCAGTCCTGACCCGCGGGCCTATACCAGCGGCACAGCACGCTGTCCGGCCGAGCGGCGCCTAGCTGGAGCAGTTTCAGCCCGGCCTTGCCCGTCGCCTCGTCAATCGTGTCGGAGCAGAACGGTTGCGCGTCGGTGTTGGCGCTGAGCCGGAGAGATTTGAACTGACCTAGACCCAATTGCAGCGCCGGGCCGGGAAAGTTTTGCTGCGCAAAAGCCACCGGCGCGGAAAGACCGAAAACGGCGAGAAAAAGCAGGGCGGCACAGAGTCTGGTCATCTTCAAAATATCCATATGCCGCGGGGCTTACGGACCATTGGCGGCGGAGCCTGTCAACGACAGCCGGGCAACGCGGTAAATTCGCGCAATTTGACGCTTGACGGATTAGAGCAATGACTCTAAACCCCCGGTGTAGAGTAATTGCTCTAACGGACCAACCGCAGTGACTGACACCAAGTCTCGTATCCTCGACGCCGCGCTCAAGCTGTTCAACGAACAGGGCAGCGCAAACGTCACCACCAACCACATTGCCGAGGCCATCTCGATGAGCCCCGGCAACCTCTACTACCACTACCGGAACAAGGCTGAGATCGTCCGGGCGCTGTTTGCCCGCATCATGGATGAGTGGGCCCGAAACTACGCCGTCCCGGAGGGCACGATGCCATCCATCCCGATGATGGAGAGCATGGTGGCCGGCAATTTCGACATCCAATGGCGCTACCGTTTTTTCTTCCGTGACCTGACGATGCTGCTCCGGGCGGATCCGGATCTGGCCTCTGCCTATCGCGCCAACCGCAGGTCGGGCCACGACAACACACTCTTCCTGATCAAGCTGTTCGTGGACGCTGGCGTCACAACTGGCCCGACCGATCCCGAAGAGCTGCAGGACCTTGCCCAGTTGCTTTGGCTGGTCGGCGATTTCTGGCTCGTCTTCCGCGACGCCGCCGGTGCCCGCATCACCCAGACCGAAAAGAAGCATGGCGTTCGGATGTTCCGTCGCCTCATCACCCCATACCTCAAAGGAAACTGAAAATGTCTGTTCGCCACGTCACGGGCGCACTTCTTGTCGCCGTTCCGCTCATCCTGACCGCCGGTTTCACCGGCCTGCAGACGACCTTCGACTACCCCTCGATCCTCCGGCATCCGGCCGGTGAGGTCCTGACGCATTTCGCGGCAGGTGGGCTCGACCTTCACATCTACTGGTATGCGATGTTCTTTGCGGCTCTCGGCCTTATCCCGGCGGCCGTCGGCATCGCGCTGATGAACTTCAAGGATCATCCGTTCGCCGCCGCGCTCGCCGGCACGTTCGGTGTCGTGGGCGGGCTCGTCCAGTCGCTGGGCCTGCTGCGCTGGACAGTTCTTGTTCCCGGGCTCGCTGCCGCCTACACCGCGCCAGGCGCTACCGATCTGGACAAGGCCCTCGCAACCTCGGCGTTCGACACCGCCAACGCCTATCTCGGCATGGGTGTTGGTGAGCACATGGGTTACCTGCTCACTGCGCTCTTCACCGTGATGGTTTCGCTGATCATCATCAAGCGCTGGGCCGCGATGGCCTGGCTTGGCTTTGTGCTCGCCGCAGGTGTCGCGTTCGGCATGCTCGAATTGGCGCAGGTGCCGGGCGCCGCGATGATCAATGCCATCGCCTATATGGGCTGGTCGCTTTGGGCTGTGGTTCTCGGCGCCCTCATCCTGTGGCGCGGCCAGACGGTGGAAGTCGGCATGCCGGTGGCCGCCTGACCGTCACTTGGCCCCGAACGCATCAGGCGATCCATCCATGGATGGATCGCCTTTCAACTCTGGTTCCAGACAGGAAATTGAAAATGATCGACAGCCACGCATCCAATGCGGAACGTATCCATCTGGTCGGCTACGGTGCCCTGGGTCGCGAGATTGCCACCCAGCTCCTGGCGGCCGGACGCTCCGTCAAAGTGATTCAGCGTTCGCGTCCGAAAGACTTGCCCGAGGGTGCGGAGTTCGCCTCGGCCGACGTCATGGATCAAGGGGCGCTGATCGCAGCGACGCGAGGTGCTGCGGCGATCATTTGCGCGCTCGGGCTGCCGTACTTTGCGGAGGTTTGGGAGGAAGGTTGGCCACTCGCCATGACCAACATCCTAGCTGCTTGCGAGGCGCATGGTGTGCGTCTGGTCTATGCGGACAACCTCTACCTCTACGGCCCACAGAACCGTCCGCTGACCGCCGATCTGCCGCCTGTGGATTACGGCCGAAAGCCGAGGTCACGCGCGGTGGCGACGCGGCTCTGGCAGGCCGTGCATGCATCGGGCCGCGTGCAGGCCGTTGCTGTGCGGGCGCCGGATCTCTACGGCCCTGGCGTCGTTCAGTCCGCTCTCGGAGTGGCTTCTTTGCAGGCCTTGGCAGAGGGTAGGGTGGCGAGGCTGCTCGGCAAGGCCGACGTTCCGCACGACGCCGCGCACATTTCGGATTTTGCGCGCGCCGTCATCACACTGCTCGATGCTCCATCCGATGCTTACGGGCGGGCCTGGCACGTCCCCACCGACACGACCCGCACCCTGCGCCAGCACCTGCAGATTGCAGCCGACGCTCTCGGTGTCCCGTTGCGACTGAGCGTCATCCCGGGATGGCTCGCCCGCGTGATCGGCCTGTTCGTGCCGTTCGTTCGCGAGGGCATTGAAATGCAGTTCTTGTTTGATCGGCCATACATCGTGGTGGCCGAGGATTTAAAAGCGCGCTTCTGGTCTGACCCGGTAAAGTTCGAGATCGGCATTGCCGAGGCGGCGCGGTCGTTCCGTGCGGCTGCGCAGCGCAATGACCTTGCGTCAACGGCATCTCCCAGTTCCAGCGTCGCTTGACACCCATAGCTGGACGGCTATAAATAACCCATAGCCAAATGGGTATGGGTAAGTGACACAAGTCCAGGACGTCCTTTTCCGATCGCTGTCCGATCCCACGCGCCGCGCCATCTTCGAACGGTTGTGCCGCGAAGGTGAGCAGACGGTGGGTGCCATCACGCTGACGGCCGGTGTTTCCCAGCCGGTGGTTTCGAAGCATCTCGCCCTGCTGCGGCAGGCGGGGCTGGTCAGCGACCGTCATGCCGGGCGGCAAACACACTATTCCGCGCGGCGCGAAGCGCTCGGTCCACTGGTCGACTGGACCAGGCAGATGACCGCGTTCTGGGAGGGCCGCTTGGACAATCTCGAAGACCTGCTGAAAAGGATGGACCAATGAGCGATGCGACCGAACTGCGCCCCGTGATCGTCGAGCGGGAGATCGCCTATCCGGCCGACAAGATCTGGCGGGCGCTCACCCAGCCGCATCTCATCAAGGAGTGGCTGATGAACAGCGATTTCAAACTGGAGTTGAACCACAGTTTCAAGTTCAGCGAGGCATGGGGCGAGATCGAATGCACGGTCAAGACCGTCGAGCCGAACAAAGTTCTCGCCTATAGCTGGTCGGCATTCGGGCTGGACAGCCTTGTGACCTTCACGCTCACGCCGAACGGAAACGGTACCACCCTGCGGGTAGAGCAGGTTGGGTTCCGGCCGGACCAGGAGCAGGCCTACCAAGGCGCTCGGCAGGCTTGGCCGGCTTATCTGGCACAGCTTGAAGAACTGCTCGGTCGAGCTGGCTGAGGCTCAATCAGGAGACATGCAAATGAACAGGTTCCTACGCTCCTTACATCGCTGGCTGGGCATGGCACTCGTCGCGCTGACGTTGGCCAATATCGTCGCCATCAGCCTCGGGCAGCAGATGACGTGGCTGACATATGCGCAGTGGGACGTGGATGTTCTTCCAGCCCTACCTTGCGCGCCGGCGAAATGGCCAGGCCGGCGCGTAGGGCAAGCGCAAACTAAAAGGGCGGCTCGAGAGCCGCCCTTGTTGTCTTTAGCCTCCGAAGAAGCCGCGCTGCCACCAGCCTGCCTTCTTGGGCTTTGCGTCCTCAGCGGGCGCAGCGGTCGAACTGACCACGATCTCGTCCGGCGGCAATTCTTTGCGAGCGCGGCGGGGAGCTTCCGCGACAGCGGGTGTGTCGGCGACCGGCTCGGGCGTTGCGACGGCGATGGCTTCGGCGGATTCCAGAGCCGCTTCCTCTGTCGGGGGAACAGCCTTCGGTCGCCGCGAGCGACTCCGGGGGCGCACGCCCTCCGCCTCTGCGGCGACGGGCACCTCGGCCGGCTCGGCATCCTGCACCACGGCGTCGGCATCTGCTGCCTTGCGGCTGCGGCGCGCACGGCGCGGTCGGGCTTCCCCTTCCGCGGCGGTCTCGGTTTCCGGGGGCACAACGCTGATGTCGGGAGTCACGCCGGCATCCTCGGCGATTGCGTCCTGCGCTAGCACGGCTGCAGCCACACGGTCGGCACCGTCGTCCGAGATCGGCGCAGTGCTGTTGGCGGGACGCTCGGTGCCGTCCTCGTTGCGGCGATTGCGGCGGCCACCACGGCGTCCGCGGCGGCGGCGGCGGCGTTCACCGCTGCCGTTCTCATCACCCGACTCGTTGCCGTTTGCGGCGGTCACGCCCGCCTCGGCTTCGTCGCCTTCTTCGTCCTCTGCGTCATCGCCGCCCTCGACCGAAGCCACCTGTGGCTGCTGCTGTTGCGCCGGGCGGTCGCCACGCGGCTGGTCGTTGCGGTCTCGACCACCACGACGGCGGCGGCGGCGGCGCGAACGGTCGCCATTTTCTCCGTCACCACGCGGCTCGCGGGCTTCCCCGTCGCCCTCGGCGGACACTTCTTCCTCTTCATCCTCAATCGCCTCGTCGGCCGCATCGGCCTCGTCGAAGGCCGCGGTGTCGACGCGGATATGCTGAGGCGCCGGCAGGTCACCCGTATTGACCCGGGGCTCACCGCGCTCGATCACGTAGTGCTGCGGGCCCACGTGGTCGTCGGCCACCAGATTGATCGAGAGGTTATGCTTCAACTCCAGCGTCGACAGCGTGCCGCGCTTGGAGTTGAGGATGTAGAGCGCGACATCGACCGGCACGCGAACGTTGATCGACTGGCCGGGCTTTTTCATCACGTGGTCTTCGACGTTGCGCATGACCATCAGCGCGACGCTTTCGACCGAGCGGACGAGGCCGGTGCCTTGGCAGGTCGGGCACTTGTGGGTGGAGCTTTCCACGACGCCGAAGCGGATACGCTGGCGGCTCATCTCCATCAGGCCGAAATGGCTGATGCGGCCAACCTGGATGCGGGCGCGGTCGTCCTTGAGCGCATCCTTGAGCTTGCGCTCGACCGCGCGGTTTGAGCGGTTCTCCATCATGTCGATGAAGTCGATGACGATGAGGCCCGCGAGATCGCGTAGCCTGAGCTGGCGGGAAACCTCTTCGGCAGCCTCCAGGTTGGTCTGGAGGGCGGTGTCTTCGATATTGTGCTCCTTGGTGGAGCGCCCCGAGTTCACGTCGATCGAAACGAGCGCTTCAGTCGGGTTGATTACAAGATAGCCGCCGGAGGGCAGGGTGACCTGCGGCGAGAACATCTGGTCGAGCTGACCCTCGACATTGAACTTCGAAAAGAGCGGCTGATCGTCCTTGTAGAGCTGCACGTTCTTGGCGTGGCTCGGCATGATCATCCGCATGAAGTCTTTGGCTTCACGGTAGGCGTCGTCGCCCGCCACCATCAACTCGTCGATCTCCTTTGAGTAGAGGTCGCGAATGGTACGCTTGATCAGGCTGCCTTCTTCATACACGAGGCAGGGGGCCGACGACTGGAGCGTGAGCGTGCGGACGTTCTCCCACAGGCGCTGCAGGTATTCGAAATCGCGCTTCACCTCGGCCTTGGTGCGCGAAGCGCCTGCCGTGCGCAGGATGATGCCCTGGCCCTGCGGAACTTCGAGATCGCCGACGATGTCCTTGAGGCGCTTGCGGTCAGCCGCATTGGTGATCTTGCGGGAGATGCCGCCGCCACGGGCGGTATTGGGCATCAGCACCGAGTAGCGCCCCGCGAGCGAGAGATAGGTGGTGAGGGCGGCGCCCTTGTTGCCGCGCTCTTCCTTGACGACCTGCACCAGCATCACCTGCCGGCGCTTGATCACTTCCTGGATCTTGTAGGCATGGCGGCGTGGCGCACGCTGGCGTCGCTCGCGGCTTTCCTCAAGAATATCCGAACCACCGCCGCCGATCGATTCCACGGGCTCGCTGTTTGCTGGCGCTTCCTCGATATGGCTGCGCTCCGGCGCGGGTGCCTCGTCGTCCTCGTCGCTGCTTGCCGCGACAGTCGACTGGGGATCGGATTCGGCGGCGGCTCCGGTCGGCGCGAGGTCATGCTGCTCGGTTTCGTCTTCGGCTGCACCTGCGGCCTCTGACACCGATTCCGCCTCGGGGCTCTCGGCCGCTGCGTTTGTCGTCTGCTCGGCGTGTTCATCGTCGCCGTGATCGTCGTCGTTGTCCTCTTCCTCGGCGCGCATCAGCGCTTCGCGGTCGGCAACGGGGATTTGGTAATAGTCGGGGTGGATTTCGCTGAAGGCGAGGAAGCCGTGGCGGTTACCGCCATACTCGATGAAGGCGGCCTGCAGGGACGGCTCTACGCGCGTAACCTTGGCGAGGTAGATGTTGCCCCGAAGCTGTCTGCGGCTCTGGGATTCAAAGTCGAACTCTTCAAGCCGGGTGCCGTTCGTAACGACGATACGGGTCTCTTCCGGGTGGGTGCCGTCGACCAGCATTCTCTTGGTTGCCATAGGCAGAGTCTCCACGCCGTCGCGCGCCCGCAAGCCGGAGCCGGAAAACCGGACCCCTTTGTCGGGCGCCATGCGCGGCGATAGTGTTGAGGGAAGCGCCAGCTGGAACGGTCTCGAAATGGAGACTCATAGCCAAAGCGCCGCTTGAGATATCGAAGCGGAGACCCGTCGGTTTCTGACAGACAGTTGCGCCGGCGATACGCGCTGCGGGCAATGTCGAACCTGTGGTCATCCGACCTCTTCCTAGAAGGCGGGCGACCGGAGGTCGCCATGCCGTTCGGCCGGGAGGGGCCGAAAACTCGTGTGCGAGGCAGTAAATGTGCCGCATCCGGAGATGCCCGACCGGGCATAAGCTCCTCTGCCACCACACTTTCCGGGAACGGGCAGGGCCGTTTCACGCCGGGTTGCGGGGCAGCCGCCTCGTGTAGTCCGTGTAGGGCCGTTGCGACAGATTGGCAACAATAAACTCGGGCGATGTCGAAACCACGAGGTCCCACCGTAACTTACGGGACGCCTCGCGGCGAGTTAGCCGCTGCGCCGCAGAATCGCCTAAAGCTTAAGGCTTCTGAGCCGCTCGCATATGGGGAGCTCCACCGACTTGCACAATCCTGCGGTGACCGGGACGGGTCACAACTCCACGGCGGAAAGGCTGTTGGGGTTGCTGGGCCTCATCGCGCTGATTTTGCTGCCGTTTCCGGTCATTGCGCAGGAAGCATCGCCGGATGTGCTGGCTGCGCGCGTCACCACCACCCCTGAACGCGCCCGCCTGATCCTCGACCTCTCGGCGACCACTGAATTCGCGATCGTATCGCTCTCGTCGCCGGACCGGATCGCAATCGACGTGAAGGCCGCCAACGTCGGCATCATCTCGCAGCCCCCCGTAGCAGGCTCGGGGATGGTGCAAAGCTTCACGACCAGGATGGCAGAGGATGGCCGCGCCCGGACCGAGCTGGTGCTCACCACGCCGGCTGTGGTTCAGCAGGCCTATCAGTTCGAACCGCTGGATGGTCAGCCGGCCCGGTTGGTGGTCGACCTGATCCCTACATCGCCTGCGGACTTTGCCGCGCGGGCGGCCACAGATCTTTCCAATACGCTCGCGCGGACCAACGAGGCCTCCGCACTTGAGCCGTCGTTGGAGCCAGTAGCGCCGGTGGAAAAGCCCGTGGTCACTCCACCGGCCGATGCTCCGGCTGTCGCCGCCGAAACTGCGCGGCCCCTTGTCGTGATCGACCCGGGCCACGGCGGCTTCGACAGCGGCGCGGAGGTTCCGGGTGGTGTGCGCGAGAAGGATATCACGCTTGCATTCGGGCTCCAGCTGCGCGACGCGCTGGTCAACTCTGGGCTGTTCGACGTCGCTTTGACCCGCGACGACGACACGTACCTCTCGCTGAACGAGCGGGTGGACGTGGCGCGTCAGAATAGGGCGGACCTGTTCATCTCGCTGCACGCCGACACGTTCCAGCAAGCCGATATTCGCGGCGCCAGCATCTACACCCGTGACGAGCGCGCGACCGACATCCTGGACAAGGTCCTGGCCGACGGGGAGAACCGCAGCGACGTCGTAGCTGGATTTGTGCCCGCTAATGCGAAGCCGGTCGTGGCCGATGTGCTTCTCGACCTCATGCGCCGGCAGATGCGGCAGCAGGCGTACCTCGCGGCGTCCGACATCGTGCAGGCGATGGAGCCCACCATCGCGCTGCGGCGCTTTCCGGTGCGGCAGGCGGATTTCTTCGTGCTGCAGGCGCCGGATGTCCCATCGCTGCTGGTCGAGCTGGGATTTCTCAGCAACCCCAACGATATCGCCAACCTAGAGAACAATGGCTGGCGCGATCAGGTCGTTTCCGCCATCGCGAGCGGTATCGAGAAGTATTTCGATGCGACGCCGGTCCAATAGCCGTGGCGGATCGGTCACCCTCACCGCAAAGGCCTCAAATCCATGCGCTTTGTCCACATTTTCGCCCTTCTCTGATATGAAGCAAATGCAGTTCGGCGCCCTTGCGCCGCATTGGCGATTCCTAGGTTAGGTATTCAATGCTTCGACTTCTCGGCTGGCTGTTCGGCTTCGGCGTGTTTATCGCGCTGGCTGGCGTGGGTATTGGGGCCGTCTATCTCAACCAGCTTTCGGCCGGGCTGCCCGACTACACGGTCCTCAAGGATTATCAGCCGCCGGTAACCACGCGCGTGCACGCCGCCGATGGCACGCTGCTGGCTGAATACGCTCGCGAGCGCCGCCTATTCCAGCCGATCGAGACGATCCCGCCGATGCTGGTCAACGCCTTCATCGCGGCTGAAGACAAGGATTTTTACGTCCACAACGGCATTGCGCTCGATGGCATCATGCGCGCGCTGCGCGACAACATCATGGCCAAGATCGAGGGCAACAACGCCATCCAGGGCGGTGGCTCGACCATCACACAACAGGTGGCAAAAAACTTCCTGCTCACCGCGGACCAGACCTGGGACCGTAAAATCCAGGAGGCGATCCTCGCCATCCGTATCGACAGTACGTTCTCCAAGGAGAAGATTCTCGAACTCTACCTCAACGAGATATTCATGGGCTCGTTCGGCGGCCAGACCTACGGTGTCGCCGCCGCCGCGCTCAACTATTTCGACAAAGCGCTTTACCAGCTGAACCTGAGTGAGATGGCCTATCTCGCGGGCCTGCCCAAGGGCGCCAACAACTATCATCCGTTCAAGCATCCGCAGGCAGCGCTCGAGCGCCGCAACTACGTGCTCGACCGGATGGCTGAAGTTGGCTTCATCACCAACGAGCAACGCGATGCGTCCAAGGCGGAGGGCCTGAACGTCGTGCCGCGCTCGACGGGTACGCGCCTCTATTCGGCAGAGTATTTCACCGAGGAAGTGCGCCGCCAGCTCGGTTCGCTCTATGGCGAAGACCAGCTCTATGGCGGTGGTCTTTCCGTTCGTACGACCCTCGATCCAAAGCTGCAGGAAATGGCGCGCAAGGCGTTGATGGACGGGCTGATCGACTACGACCAGAAAGCCGGTTTCCGAGGACCGGTCGCTACGGTCGATGTGTCGGCAGACTGGGGCGCCGCCGTCAACGAGATCAAGCCGCTCAACGATGTGCCGGAATGGCAGCTTGCCGTTGTGCTCGACATGCAGACCAATGATGCGACCATCGGCCTTCGGCCAGGTCTCGACATCGAGGGCAAACTGGCGCCCGAGCGAGCGACCGGAACACTCGCCGGGAGCGACATCAAGTGGGTGAGCAAGAAGCTCAACCAGGTCCTCAAGGTTGGCGACGTGATTTACGTCTCGCCGCTTGCGGACAAGAAGGGCGCCTACACCCTCCAGCAGGTGCCTGAGATCGAGGGCGCACTTGTGGCGATGGATCCACGCACGGGGCGCGTACAGGCGCTGGTGGGCGGATTTTCCTACGCGGAATCGGAGTTCAACCGCGCAACGCAGGCACTGCGCCAGCCGGGCTCGTCGTTCAAACCGATCGTCTATGCGGCAGCGCTCGACAATGGCTATACGCCCGCCTCGGTGGTGCTCGATGCGCCGATCGAAGTCATCAACCAGGATGGCTCGGTCTGGCGGCCGGAAAATTACGCGCAGCAGTTCTACGGTCCGCAAACACTCCGCCGCGGCATCGAACGCAGCCGTAACGTCATGACAGTGCGCCTCGCTCAGGACGTGGGCATGCCGCTCGTGTCGGATTACGCGGTGATGTTCGGTCTTTACGACAAGCTGTCGCCGGTACTCGCCATGGCGCTCGGCTCCGGTGAAACAACCGACATGAAGATGACGGCCGCCTACGCCACGATCGCCAACGGCGGCCGCAAGATCGTGCCGACGCTTATCGACCGCATTCAGGATCGCTACGGCAAGACCATATACAAGCACGACGAACGCGTCTGCGACGGCTGCTCGGCTAGGGACTGGGAAAACCAGGCTGAGCCGTTGATCATCGACAATCGCCAGCAAGTCCTCGACCCCATGACCGCCTATCAGGTGACGTCGATGATGGAGGGCGTGGTGCAGCGCGGCACCGGTACCTTCGCCAATCGGCTCAACCGTCCGGTGGCCGGCAAGACCGGCACCTCCAACGACTACAAGGATGCCTGGTTCATCGGCTTCACGCCCGAACTCGTTGCCGGTGTGTACATCGGCTACGACAAGCCCAAGAGCATGGGCAATGCCGCGACCGGCGGTGAGCTGGCTGTGCCGATCTTCACGGAATTCATGGGTGACGCCCTCAAGGGCAAGCCGCCTACGCCGTTCAACATGCCGAGCGGCATGACGCAGGTGTGGATCGATCCTGCAACCGGTGTGAAGGCCAATGCAGGCGAAACCGCTATCGCCGAGGCGTTCAAGCCCGGCACCGGCCCCAACCTGATAACCTCGGTCATCGGCGTCGATTCCAATGCCTTCCGGAACATCGAGAACGGCGGCCAGCCGACCGGTGCCGGCGGTGTCGACCAGTTCGGCAATCCGCTGGACGGCGGCGGCGCGGACCTCACCCAGGGGCGCGGCGGCCTGTTCTAGGTTGATCCTTGGGCAGCGCTCAACTACATGGGCCGCAACGGAGTTTTGCCATGCGCGCCGAAATCGAAAAGCACGTCGTCGAAATCGAGCAGGTCTTAAACCTGCTGAGGAGGCATCTTTGACTGGGATACAGCCGAAGCCCGCCTCGACGACCTGAACAACCGCACGGAATCGCCCGACTTCTGGGCCGATCCGGAGAAGGCGCGCGAGATTATGCGCGACCGTGACGAGCTTGACGTCAAGGTCAAGGCTGTCCGCGATTTCAACCAGCAGCTGCGCGACAATATCGAGCTGATCGAACTCGGCGAGGCCGAGAACGACGCCGATATCGTCAAGGAAGCCGAGGCGGCCATCGCCGCACTGCGCGAAACCGCGTCGCGGCTTCAGGTCGAGACCTTGCTGTCGGGCGAGGCCGATCACAACGACTGCTACGTCGAAATCCATGCGGGCGCCGGCGGCACGGAGAGCCAGGATTGGGCGAGCATGCTGTTGCGCATGTATTCGCGCTGGGCGGAGCGGCGCCGGTTCAAAGTCGAGACGCTCGAAATGCATCCCGGCGAAGAGGCCGGCATCAAGTCGGCGACCATCCAGATCAAGGGCCACAACGCCTATGGCTGGCTGAAGACCGAAGCTGGAGTCCACCGGCTGGTTCGCATCTCGCCCTATGACAGTGCAGCACGCCGGCACACGAGCTTTTCGTCGGCCTGGGTATATCCGGTCGTCGACGAGACCATCAACATCGAGATCAACGAGTCCGACCTCAAGGTCGACACCTATCGCTCCTCCGGTGCCGGTGGGCAGCACGTGAACACGACGGATTCTGCGATCCGTATCACTCACGTGCCGTCGGGCATCATCGTCGCCTGCCAGCAGGAGCGCAGCCAGCACAAAAACCGTGCGACAGCGATGGCGATGCTCAAATCGCGGCTCTACGAGCAGGAGCTCGAAAAGCGCGAAGCGGCTGCCAACGCCGAGGCCGCGTCCAAGACCGAAATCGGCTGGGGCCACCAGATCCGCAGCTACGTGCTGCAGCCGTACCAGATGGTGAAGGATCTCCGGACGAACCACGAGACATCGAACACCAGTGCGGTACTCGATGGCGATCTCGACGGGTTCATGGAGGCGTCGCTGGCTGCACGCGTGCAAGGATACGCGGACAAGTCGGCCGAGTAACTCAGCCCATCAACTGCGCGAGCTTGCGGCCCACCGCAAGATAGCGGGCAGGGTCGACGGCGTTATCGGCGCGTCGCACTTCGAAATGCAGGTGTGGACCAGTCGAGCGTCCGGTCGAGCCCACCTTGGCGATGGGCGTTCCGGCATCGACGGTCTGGCCTTCTTTGACGAGGAACGACGACAGGTGCCCGTACCGGGTGACGAGGCCCGTGCTGTGGGTGATCTCCACGCAATTGCCGTAGCCCGACATCTCGCCGACGAAGGTCACTTTGCCGTAGCCGGCGCTGAGCACTGTCGAGCCCCAGGGCGCGGCGAAGTCGATCCCCGAGTGGAAAGCTTTCTTGCGCGTAAACGGATCGGTCCGATTGCCGAAGGTCGAACTGATGCGACTGGCGGTGAGCGAGGGCTTGTGGACCGGTGCCAGATCGGCCGCCATCTTCGCCGCTTTGAAGCGTTCGAGCGCAAGCACGACCGAGTTGGCATCGTCGATCATTGAGTTGCCGTCAGCGCCGTCGATCGGGGGCAGGTAGGGCCCGCCGACATCCTCGGAATCGTCGAAGTCGGGCAGCCTGGGTTTGATACCAATGCCCGCAAGCGCGTCCATAATTGCACCGGTGCGGTCCGTGGCCTCCTCGGAAAGTGCCGCGAGAGCCATGCGCGAGTCGCTCATCATACTCGAGACCATACCGGCTGCTTGCTCGACCCGATCAGCGGGTGAGAGCAGATCGGTCGGCGTGATCGAGCCGGTCACAAGAGTGGCGTCGGACGTGGTCGAGGCGGGCGCGTCGATGCCGAGTTCGGCCGCTTTCTCCGCCAGCAGCTTCACATATTGATGCTGCTCGCTCAGCATTTCTTGCTGCTGGGCGAGATCCTGCAGTTGAAGATTGATGTCGCCCGTCTGGGCGTACTGGCGCGAGTGCAGGCGGTCGACTTCGAGGCGGAGCTCGGCGACTCGCTCTTCATAGGCCGATACCACAACGTCGTTCTGGCCGCTAAACAGGCGCGCCACGTCGGGGGCCATCAGGAAGCCGACCAGCGTTACGACGTTCGTCAGCAGGAGCGCTCCGACCGAAGTATAGAAGAAGCCAGGCTTGATCGGGTTGTGGTGATGGCGATGGGCTGGGGGATGTGCTGCGGGGCGGTGGGCCTTGAACGGCTTTGGCTGGGTGTGGGTCTTCGGGCGCACCGACCAACTCCGGGGACACAACTACGCTCCGAAGATCATGCCCCGTTAAGGTTAACGTACCGGAAATATGACAGCTGGATTCAGGTAGCAGTGGATACACGCAGGGCGTCGAGCACCTTCTGCGCATGCCCCTTGATGCGAGTCGCCCGGATAATTTCGGCGACCTTGCCCGACTTGTCGACGATCACGGTGGTCCGAACCACACCCATGTGAACGTGGCCGTAAAGCTTCTTTTCCTGCCAGAGCCCATATGCGTTGAGGGCTTTCAGGTCGGGGTCGGCAATGAGAATATGGCCAAGCTTGTACTTCTTGCGGAAGGTCGAGCAGGCCTTTTCGCTCTGGGGCGCGATCGCCACCACGGTCGCGTCGAGGGCCTCGAAATCCGGAAGTAAGGCCGAAAACTCGGCGTTCTGGATGGCACAGCCCTCTGTCGTCCCATCCGAATAGAAAGTCAGAACAACGGGGTGGCCCCGGTGGTCAGCGAGTTTGAAGGTCTCGCCCGTATCGGTCGAAAGTGAAACCCCCGGGGCGGCTTTTCCGGTCACAAGGTCGGTCATCTGGTCTCAAAAGCCCCGTTCACTGCCGTTTCAGGGTGTATGCGCCACATTACAGCCGGTATCATTGGCGATGTTTCCGGGGCTGGCGGCTGATTCTGCGGGTCTTGTGGAATCGCCGTCTTTTCTTTGCGGACTGTAAGTGAAGCCAACGCCACCTCCAGGTCAAACGGTTCGCCGATCGGCAGGCCGAACCCTGAGACGCATCGCGGCTTGGCTGGTGGGCATACCGGTCGGCTTGGCGCTGGTCGTGTATGTGGTGCTGCTGTTCCACCCCATCCCGCTCCCGTTTCTAGGCAAAACGCTGCGTGGTTTCATAGTGGCGTCGATGCCGGCCGGCAGCGACATCGAACTGGGCGAAATGGCCCTTGCAGTCGAGGGCTATGTCTGGCCCGTCGTCCAGTTCTCGCCCGTGACCTATCGCGACACTATCACGGGAGCGAAGGTCGAGATGGATGCGCTCGAGGTCGGGTTTTCACCGGTCAGGGCGCTCATCGGGCAACCCGGCGCCAGCATCACGATGGTTGGCCCGCATATCCAGGTGAACCAGGACCTGTTCGGGCCGCGCCTCTCCAATTTCGAGATCGTGCGTGACCCCGAGGGTGGCGCCGACATGGTGCGCGTTCTCGAGGGCACCAGTAGTTTCCCACGCCTCGGGTTCGGCGAGAGCGGCATCGAGATTAGCGGCGCCGAGATTACCGACGGTACGCGCGTCCGATCGGACAATGACTGGCTGATCTTCAACCTCGAGGCGATGGAAAAGGGGATCGCCACGATCATCGAGCAGGCCGAACTCGGCCGCTTCTCGCGCTTCATCATCAAAGGCGGCACGCTGCAGATCAACGACGCGCTCTATTCGACGCTGCGCACTTTTAACGACATCAACTTTGACATCACGCCTTCGCCCGGCGGCAAGGTCGCTGAGGGCCTGTTTGCTGCCGACTACGGCGGCACGACGATGAAGGGCATTCTTGAGCGCATTATCGACGACAAGGGCGATACGCGGCTCAAGGCCTCCGTCACCAATTTCAACCTGCCGGCCTTCCTGCCGAGTGCGGGCCCGGATGCCGCTACCCTGATGGAAGGCACGCCGGCGATTTCGATCGACGTCGGCTTCGCCGCTGGAACCGGCAAGATTCTCGACGGCCAGTTCCATGTCGATCTGACCGGCATGGACATCGTGATCGGGCCGGACCGGTTCCCCATCGCGACCAGCATCATCGAAGTCAGCTGGCAGCCGACCGAGGGCCTGTTCACAATGCAGGAAGCGGCCATGACGATCGGCCGAACGAGCGGCAAGATGTCCGGCGTGTTCCGCCTCGGGATCGACGACCTCTATGGCCCGATCGTCGGGATATCGATGGTCGGAAAGGACGTTGTCATCCGTCCTAACGATCTTGCCGAGCCCGATGGCGGCTTCGACACAGTCAGCTTCCGGGGTTGGTCGGCACCTCTCTACGGAGCGTTCGGCATCGACCAGTCCGTCCTCCAGAAAGGGAATGCCCGCATCGAGAGCCGCGGGCGCATCGACATGCTCCGCAAGGGCATGGGCTTCGACATGTCGATTGCGGGGCAGGGTCTAAAGGCCGACGACCTCAAGCGCATGTGGCCGTATTTCGCCGGGGGTGATGCCCGTAACTGGTTCGTCAAGAACATCACGGGTGGCGTGGTCGAAAGCGCCAACATGAAATTCTCGTTCCCGGTTGGCTCCATCGCAACTGACGGCTCGACGTCCGATATGCCGCAGAACGGCGTTTTCATCGAGATGATCGCGGATGATGTGAAGATCAAACCGGTCGATCAGCTTCCCGAGATCGTCGTGCACGGTAAGACACGCCTGCAGATGCACGATTCCGAATTCTCGGTGTCCGGGGAGAATGGAACCGTCGACACCGACAAAGGCACCATCAACATCACCAATGCGGGGATGACCTGGGTGCCCGGCTCGGACGGTAGCTCGTTCCAGTTTTCCGGCGCGATGTCAGGCCCGATTCCGGCGGTGGCCGAGGCCGTGGACAAGATTGCACCGGGTGCGCTGGCAAGTCAGCAGGTGCCGTTCGACATGACCTCGCTGGCCGGCACGCTGAACGTGGGGATTACGTCCACGACGGCGCTCGATGCCAAGGGCGCCACGACATCCTCGACCTATTCGGTGACGGGCAAGGTTGCTGGCCTTGGTACGACCCAGCCGATCCAAGGGCAGACATTTGCAAATGGTGAACTCGCATTTCTCGCCACGCAGGAAGGGTTCCGCGTCGGCGGTACGGCGGACATCAGCGGATTGGAAACCGCGCTGGTAGTCGACGGCACGCTCGGTGCGACAACGCCCGACGTCACCATCAACGCGACGATCGATACCGCCGGCCTCAGTAAGCTGGGGTTCGATGCCGGCGCCTACGCCTCCGGGCCGGTGACACTGTCG
Organism: Devosia sp.; assembly: GCA_040081185.1. Taxonomy (GTDB): domain Bacteria; phylum Pseudomonadota; class Alphaproteobacteria; order Rhizobiales; family Devosiaceae; genus Devosia_A. The sequence continues at coordinate 39,481 of JBEBHC010000006.1, forward strand.
GCCAAGCCACAGCCCGATGGAACCATCGATGTCAGTCTCGATGTCACGCGCACGGCGCTAAACCTCAAGGAACTCGGGATCTCCAAGCCGGCCGGTGACAAGGGCTCGCTCAAAGCCACGGTCAAGCAGACCGGCGATCTGACTGAAGTCAGCGATATCGGGGTGGCGTTCGGCAATGTGAACATTCAGGGCGGTCTCGAGTTCGATGCGAAGAAGGGGCTGCAATCGGCGCAGTTCAGCCGGTTCGCGCTGAGCCCCGGTGATGCAGCGCAGATTTCACTGACGCCGATCAAAGATGGCTTCAGTGTCCGGGTGCGTGGCGACCAGTTCGATCTCAGGCCGGTCCTCGGCCGTACCTTCAACCTGAGCGGCGCCACAGGGGGTGCGACGGCGGCGCCCGGCACCAGTTTGGGCGGCCAGACGTCGGCACCGACCGCTGCGACGCCGACGATCGCCGTCGACGCCGAGATCAAACGCGCCATCGGCTTTTACAAGACGACCGCCTTCAACGTGGATGCCGAGATGGCGCTCAAAGGCAGCGACATGCGGAAGGTCAGCCTGCAGGCGCAACTCGGCAACGGCAGGTCCATTTCGATCACCACCAACCCGACGGACAGCGGTCGCTCAATGTCGGTGGTGTTCAACGACATGGGCTCGCTTTTGCGGTTGCTCGGCGTTTATGCGCAGGTGGAGGGCGGCGAGGGCAGTCTCGTGCTCAACACCAACACGTCCGACAAGACCGACACCGGCCAGTTCACCATAAAGAACTTCGCCATCGTGGATGAAGAAAAAGTCGCCGATATCCTCGCGAGCCATTCAGAATCGCGCAAACTGATCGCCAACCAGAACAAGCTCAGTTTCGGCAGCGCCGAGTTGAAGTTCGTGCGCCGTTCCGACCGCATCCAGGTGACCGAAGGGTTGCTGTCCGGCGACACTGTTGGTGGCACGATCAACGGCTTCATCTATCCTGATCGCAACCAGCTCGATCTTGCGGGCACCTATGTCCCGATGTTCGGCGTCAACAACGCTTTTGCCAAGCTGTTCGGTCCCCTCGGCGGCAGCCGCAACGAGGGTCTGTTCGGCGTAAGCTTCGCCGTCACGGGGCCGATCACGAGTCCGGTCTTCAAGGTTAATCCGCTGTCCGCCCTAATGCCCGGCGCGTTCCGCTCGCTGTTCGACTACCGCGCCCGCGAGCGCAAATAGCGGATGCGTATCGCTCCGCTCCGCATCTTCATTCTGGCAGCCGTACTCGGAATTCTATGGGCCGGCGCTGCCGCCGCGCAGGAGGAAACCTACGAGTGCGTAAGTCAGACGCGCACCGAGATCGAGGCCCTGTTAGGCGAGTTCGGTTTCGACAATCCGCGCGCCAATGTGTTCCGCACTCCAGAGGGCGTCCGCGTCTTCCCGGCAGGTCCGGAAGCGGATTGCCGCCTGCTGGTCGATGGCCAGGACACGCTGTGGTTCAACGGCCCCGACGGCGGTTTCTATTTGGTGACGCTGTATTTTGCGGCCGACGCAACGGAAGCGGCGTCGATGGCCGACAGCCTTCGTCTCATGGACAACGGTCCCGGGACTTTGACAGACATCTCGGTCACGCTCGCCAATGAAGTGCTCACGATCGTCTACCAGGCCGACACCGAACGGCCGCTTTGGGAGATCGAGCTCAAGGCTCTCGAACAGCGCATGTTCTTCCTAGCCGAGGAAGTCTAGCGGCTAGCGGCCTTTGATCAGGGCGTGCTTCTTCTTGCCGACGGAGAGTTTGATGACACCCTCAGGCAACAGATTGGCGGCCGACAGGCTCATGCGTTCGTCGCTAACCGGCTGATCATTAACGCGGACTGCTCCGGATTGCACGTGCCGCCGAGCCTCGCCGTTAGACCCGGCCAGTCCAGCCGCGACCAATGCGTTCAGCAAGCCGACGCCCGCCGTGATGCCCTCCAGCTCGACTGTCGGCAGGGATAGGTCGATTGCGCCGAACTCGAAGGTTGCCGACGCAGTCTGCGCCGCCTGCTCGGCGGCTTCGCGCCCGTGGACTATGGCCGTGACTTCGGTAGCGAGGATCTTCTTGGCGTCGTTGAGTTCGGCACCGCCGAGTGACTCCAGCTTGGCGATCTCCGCTAGCGGGAGGCGCGTGAAGATGCGCAGCCATTTGCCGACGTCGGCGTCCTCGGCGTTCCGGAAATACTGCCAGAAATCGTAGGGGCTGAAGAGGTCGCCATTGAGCCAGACGGCGCCCGAGGCCGACTTGCCCATCTTTTCGCCGGACGACTTGGTAAGCAGCGGGGTTGTCAGAGCGTAGAGCTGCGGGCCTTCCATCCGATGGCTCAGGTCGACGCCGTTAATGATGTTGCCCCACTGGTCCGATCCACCCATCTGCAGTACGCAGCCGTAGCGGCGGTTGAGCTCGGTGAAGTCGTAGCCTTGCATGATCATGTAGTTGAATTCGAGGAAGCTCAGCGACTGGTCGCGATCCAGCCGCAGCTTCACGCTGTCGAATGACAGCATGCGGTTGACCGAGAAGTAGCGCCCGACATCACGCAGGAACTCGACGTATTTCAGCTCCAGCAGCCAGTCGGCATTGTTGACCATGATGGCCGGGTTGGAACCGTCGTAGTTGAGGATCCGGCCGTAAACCTTCTTGATGCTCTCGATGTTGGCGGCGATCTGCTCGACGGTAAGCAGCTTGCGCTGGTCGTCGCGGAAGCTAGGATCGCCCACCATTGATGTGCCGCCGCCCATAAGGCTGATCGCCTTGTGGCCGGTCTCCTGCAGCCAATAGAGCATCGTCACCGTGATGAGGTTGCCGATGTGGATGCTGGTCGCGGTCGCGTCGTAGCCGACATAGCCGGTGATCGGCCCCTTCGCCGCGAGCGCATCCAGTCCCTCCGGGTCGGAGACCTGGTGAATGAAGCCTCGCTGGTCGAGGACGTTGAGGAAGTCGGACTTGTACTTGGCCATCGGCGGCTCGCTCAGCGGCCCTTGCCGGCGGCGATGTCGGCGCGGCGGCGGTCGAGATATTCGGCGCAGCGCTCTGTCAACTCGTCGATCTTGCCTTCGTAGAAGTGGTTGGCGCCTTCGAGGATCTGCTGCTCGATGGTGATGCCCTTCTGCGTCTTTAGCTTGTCGACCAGCTTCTGGACGGAGGCGGGCGGCGCCACGCGATCCTTGTCGCCGTGGATAATCAGGCCTGAGGACGGGCACGGGGCGAGGAACGAGAAGTCATAGAGATTCTCGGGCGGGCTCACCGAAATGAAGCCTTCCACCTCGGGGCGGCGCATCAGCAATTGCATGCCAATCCAAGCGCCGAACGAGAATCCGGCGATCCAGCAGCCGCGCGACTCGCGGTTTAGCGACTGAAGCCAGTCGAGGGCCGATGCCGCGTCCGACAATTCACCGATACCGTGATCGAATAGGCCCTGGCTGCGGCCGACGCCGCGGGAGTTGAAGCGCAGCACGGAGAAACCGCGTTTCGCGAACATATAGAACAGGTTGTAGACGATCTGATTGTTCATCGTGCCGCCGAATTCGGGGTGCGGATGCAGCACGATAGCGATTGGTGCGTTGGGGTCTTTGCCCTGCTGGTAACGGCCTTCGAGGCGGCCTTCCGGCCCGTTGAAAATAACTTCCGGCATCAGTCTTTCCTGGGACCGGGTTGGTGGCTTGCACCGCACCGGGAGCCGGCTCCGCCCGGCTTGACGAATAGGTCTGCGCTCCCTAAAAACAGGGCGCGAAAAGTCAGTTTAGAACGTTTCGAAACTGACTTTCGAACGCGGCAGGCGAGCCGGAATGGCCCATCCGCCGAGCTTGGCGAGCGCTCTTCTACTGAATGTGCGCTCGAAAATTCAAGAACTATGAGGCTGGTGAACGCGCGCTTTCCCGCGTTCCGGAGTGTTCGGATGAGCCGAAGCGCGATCTATCTCGATCACAATGCCTCCGCGCCGCTGCTTCCCGAGGCGCGCGAGGCCGTTGTCCGCGCGCTGGAACTGACCGGGAACCCTTCTTCGGTTCATGCACACGGGCGAGCTTTGCGCGCGCTCGTGGACGAATCCAGGACCTCCGTTGCAAGACTAGCCGGCGCCACACGTGAGCAGGTGGTTTTCACAGGTTCGGCAACCGAAGCGATCACTCAGGCCATTGTTGCCGGGTCACGCGCGTTGAATGTCGACCGGGTCATCGTTTCGGCTGGCTGCCACACTGCGGCCCTCAAGGCCGCTGAGGCATGTGGTCTGCCGGTCACGACGCTTGGCCTCGATGCCAACGGCTTGATCCGTCTCGACGATCTGGCCGCGGCGCTAGCGGCCGCCGATGCACAGGGTGAACTGGCCCTGGTCGCCGTACACGCCGTGAATAATGAAACGGGCGTCGTGCAGCCGATGGATCGCATCGGCGTTCTGGTCGGCGCCTCCCGCCATTTGCTGTTCGTCGATGCGGTGCAGGCGCTCGGCAAGATGCCCCTCGATTTCGCGGCATCGCCTTCCGATATGATGGGGGTGAGCGCGCATAAAATCGGTGGACCGCAGGGGATCGGCGCCCTGCTGATGAAGGGGCATGCCGACCAGGTTCGTCTCATCCCCGGCGGCGGGCAGGAAACCGGGCGACGCGGCGGCACCGAGGCAACGGCATTGATCGCCGGGTTCGGCGCAGCAGCGGCAGCTTTTCCAGATCGCTTCTATCGCGCCAACACCAGCGAGCTCGCCCGAACGGCCGAGGAAGCCATGCGCAACATGGCGCCTGACCTCGTAATTTTCGGCGAAGCGACCGATCGCGTGGGGAGTGTCAGCAATTTCGCCGTTCCGGGCCTCAAGAACTCGGTGGCGATGATGGGGCTCGATCTCAAGGGGATCTCGGTGTCCTCCGGCTCGGCCTGTTCGTCGGGCAAGGTCGGCCCGAGCCATGTGCTCAAGGCGATGGGCGTGCCCGCTGAACTCGGCGAATGCGCCATGCGTTTGAGCGTGGGCTGGAATTCCACGGGCAAGGATATCGAGGGCTTCCTCGAAGGGTTTAGTGAGGTGCTCGGGCGGCATCGCGAACGGCGTGGCAAGGCTGCGTAGGACAGACAATGGCAGAGACCGACTACAAGAGCGCTATTCCGACCCTCAAGGACGAGATCGACCATGCCACGGTCGATAGCGTGCTGGCGCTCGACGTCGACAAGTACAAGTACGGGTTCGAAACCGACATCGAGAGCGACACGGCACCCATCGGGCTGTCCGAAGACACCATCCGGTTCATCTCTAAGAAGAAGAACGAGCCGGAGTGGATGCTGAACTGGCGTCTCGAGGCTTATGCACGCTGGCTCACCATGGATGAGCCGAAGTGGGCGCGCGTCCACTATCCCAAGCTCGATTTCCAGGACATGTACTTCTACTCGGCGCCCAAGAAGGCGAACGCGCCGAAGTCGCTCGACGAGGTCGATCCCGCGCTGCTCGAGATGTACGAAAAGCTCGGCGTGCCGCTGAAGGAGCGCGAAATCCTTGCCGGCGTCGAGCGTCCGAAGGTTGCGGTCGATGCGGTCATCGACTCTGTCTCAGTGACGACGACGTTCCAGGGCGAACTGGCCAAGCTCGGCATCATCTTCTGCTCGATCAGCGAAGCGATCCAGAAGCATCCGGAGCTCGTGCAGCAGTACTTGGGCTCGGTCGTCCCGGTCTCGGACAACTACTACGCGACGCTGAACTCGGCAGTCTTCACCGACGGGTCGTTCTGCTACGTGCCCAAGGGCGTGCGCTCGCCGATGGAGCTCAGCACGTACTTCCGCATCAACGCTGCCAAGACCGGCCAGTTCGAACGCACGCTGTTGATCGCCGACGAGGGTGCGTATGTGAGCTATCTCGAAGGCTGCACTGCACCGATGCGCGAAGAGAACCAGTTGCACGCGGCGGTCGTCGAGCTCGTCGCGCTCAAGGACGCCGAGATCAAGTACTCGACGGTCCAGAACTGGTATCCCGGCGACAAGGACGGCAAGGGCGGCATCTACAATTTCGTCACCAAGCGAGGTGACTGCCGTGGTGACAATTCCAAGATCAGCTGGACGCAGGTCGAGACCGGTTCGGCCATCACCTGGAAGTATCCGAGTTGCATCCTGCGCGGCGACAACAGCCGCGGCGAGTTCTACTCGATCGCCATTTCCAATGGCTACCAGCAGGTCGACAGCGGTACCAAGATGCTTCACCTGGGGAAGAACACGACCAGCCGCATCATATCCAAGGGCATCGCGGCCGGCCGTTCAGACAATACCTATCGCGGGCAGGTTTCGGCACACGCCAAAGCCAAGGGCGCGCGTAACTTTACCCAGTGCGATAGCCTGCTAATCGGCGATCAGTGCGGTGCACACACCGTTCCCTACATCGAAAGCCGCAACAGTTCGGCCGTGTTCGAGCACGAGGCGACAACGTCCAAAATCTCTGACGACCAGATGTTCTATTGCCAGCAGCGCGGCTTGAGCGAGGAAGAGGCTGTGGGTCTCATCGTCAACGGCTTCGTCCGGGACGTCCTGCAGCACCTGCCGATGGAGTTTGCCGTCGAAGCGCAGAAGCTGATCGCGGTGAGCCTCGAGGGGAGCGTCGGCTGAGCCATGGCTAGCCCCGTGTTCAACGTTTTTGAAGCTGCGCTGGAGAGTTGGACCCGTGGCCCCCTCTACGCCGGCGCTGACGTTCGCGTCGGACCAAAGGTGGGCGTGAAGGATCTCGGCATTTCCTACTCCGAAGTGCCGCCCGGCAAGTCCGGCTGCCCGTTCCACAATCACCATGTCGAGGACGAGTTGTTCATCATCATCCAGGGTGAGGGCACTTATCGCTTCGGCAAGGAAAGCTACCCGATCAAAGCCGGCGACGTGCTTGGCGCACCGGCTGGCGGACAGGACACCGCCCACCAGATCATCAATACCGGCACCGTGCCGCTCCGCTATTTCGGCGTCTCGACGATGTCGCTTGCCGACGTGTGCGAGTACCCTGACTCCGGCAAGTTCGGCGTCTTCAGCCGCCATACCCGCGACCCTTATGACAAGGCGACCCTCCGCCACCTCCAGTTCCTCGATAACCAAGGTGTCGACTACTGGGTGGACGAGCCGGGCGCAGAAGAAAGCAAGACCGAATGACTACGCCCATGCTCGAAATCCGTAATCTGCACGCGCGGATCGAAGACCGCGAGATCCTCAAGGGTGTCAATCTCACGATCCCCGCAGGCGAAGTGCATGCCGTGATGGGCCGCAATGGGTCCGGCAAATCGACGCTGAGTTACGTGCTCGCCGGCAAAGAAGATTACGAGGTCACCGAGGGCGGAGTGCTGCTCGACGGCGAGGATATTCTTGCGCTTGATCCATCCGAGCGCGCCTCCAAAGGGCTGTTCCTCGCCTTCCAGTATCCGATCGAGATCCCGGGCGTCGCAACCATGACGTTCCTAAAGGCGGCGATGAACGCGCAGCGCAAATCGCGCGGCGAAGCCGAACTCACGACGCCCGACT
>JBEBHC010000082.1:0-14427 GCA_040081185.1 Devosia sp.
GTTCGCCGGCGGCGCCGTGCAGCGCATGGCGATCTTCGCGCTCAACCTCATTCCCTACATCACGGCGTCCATCGTCGTGCAGGTGATCTCCACCGCTTCGCCGCGCCTCGAGGCGATGCGCAAGGAAGGTGAAGCGGGGCGCCGCAAGCTCAACCAGTACACCCGCTACCTCGCCGTAGTGTTCTGCGCCGTGCAAGCCTATGGCATCGCCATCGGCCTCGAAGGCAGCCAGGGAGTCGTGCTCGAGCCGGGCCTGTTCTTCCGCATTTCGACCGTCATCACGCTGGTCGGCGGCACCATGTTCCTGATGTGGCTGGGTGAGCAGATCACCTCGCGCGGCGTCGGCAACGGCATCTCGCTCATCATCTTCGCTGGCATCGTCGCCAACCTGCCCAGAACCATCGTGCAGACCCTCGAACTGAGCCGCACCGGCGCACTGTCGACGCTGTGGCTCTTCGGCCTGCTGTTCATCGCGCTGGCCGTTATCGCGATCATTGTCTTCTTCGAGCGCGCCCAGCGCCGGTTGCTGATCCAATATCCGAAGCGGCAGGTCGGGAACAAAATGTTCCAGGGAGACACGTCTCACTTGCCGCTCAAGCTGAATACCTCGGGCGTTATCCCGGTGATTTTCGGTTCGTCGCTGCTCCTGCTGCCCGCCACCTTTGCGTCGTTCGCAGCGCAGGGCGATGCGCCGCAATGGTTGTCGGTCACGGCCGCTCTACTCGGCCGCGGTCAGCCGCTGTACCTCGTGCTGTTCGCTGTCCTGATCATCTTCTTCGCCTTCTTCTATACCTCGATCGTCTTCAACCCGACCGACACGGCCGACAACCTGAAGCGCTCCGGCGGCTTTATCCCCGGCATTCGGCCGGGCGAGCGGACGGCGCAGCACATCGACTACGTGCTGACCCGCATCACGGTGATCGGCGCGCTCTACCTGACGGTCGTGGCGCTCATCCCCGAGTTGATCCACAGCCAGTTGAACGTCAGCCAGTTCATCGGCGGCACGTCGCTGCTGATCATGGTGACTGTGACGCTGGACACGATCAGTCAGGTTCAAAGTCACCTCATCGCTCAGCAGTATGAGGGTCTCGTGAAGCGCTCGCGCCTAGGGGGCCGCAAGAAGTGAGGCTGATCCTCCTCGGACCGCCGGGCGTCGGCAAGGGTACGCAGGCCAAGATACTGGTCCAGCAGCTGGGGATTCCGCAGCTCTCGACCGGCGACATCCTGCGCGCCGCTATCGCCGCCCGGACCCCGATGGGGTTGGCCGCCAAGGAAGTGATGGACCGCGGCGATCTCGTTTCCGACGACATCGTGAACGGTATTGTCTCCGAGCGGATCGACCAGCCCGATTGCGCTAGGGGCTTCATTCTCGACGGTTTCCCGCGAACGACCCCGCAGGCCGATGCTCTAGGAACGATCCTGGCCGGCAAGGGCCTGAAACTGGACGCGGTGATTGAGATCACGGCAGACGCCGACACGCTGGTCAGCCGCGTCGCCAACCGCGCCAAGGAAACTGGAGTGGTGCGGGCCGACGACCATGCCGAGGTGGTTCGCAACCGGCTAAACGTTTACCGCGAGCTCACTGAGCCGCTCGTCGCCTATTACAGGAATAAGGGTTTGCTCAAGTCTGTGGACGGCATGGCACCGGTGCCGGAAGTCACTGCGGCTATCCGCCATGCAGTGGGGGCATAGAAGGAGTATGTTTTCCGGTCCTTCCGGCTGTTGACTCTGCCGGAATCGGCCAATAGAACCGCGCCAGTCTCAAAGATCGCTTGGGCTGGATTCGGTTCCTCAAAGGGTGGGGAGCGGAATTCCGGTCCCTTGTTGTTATGAAATCGGCGCCTATCTAGGAGCGCCGGCATGAAGGAGTTACGACGTGGCTCGTATCGCTGGCGTCAATATCCCGACCAATAAGCGTGTGGTTATTGCCCTGCAATACATCCACGGCATCGGCGACAAGTTCGCCGAGGACATCTGCAAGAAGGTCGGTATCCCGGCCGAGCGCCGCGTCAACGAGTTGACCGACGCTGAAACGATCCAGATCCGCGAGACGATCGATCGTGACTACGTGGTTGAGGGTGACCTTCGCCGCAACGTCGCCATGAACATCAAGCGGCTCATGGACCTCGGCAACTATCGTGGCCTGCGCCACCGCCGTGGTCTTCCGGTCCGCGGCCAGCGCACGCACACCAACGCGCGCACCCGCAAGGGCCCGGCCAAGCCGATCGCCGGCAAGAAGAAGTAATCCCCGGGCGCGAGGCACCTGCTCGCGTCCCCTGATGGAGCTGCTGGAACTACGGCAGCGCTGATATCGAAACGAAGGAAGAAAATTGGCAAAATCTGAAGCCGCTCCGGCGCGTGTAAAGCGCAAAGAGCGTAAGAACATCACCTCTGGCGTCGCGCATGTGAACGCCAGCTTCAACAACACCATGGTCACTATCACCGACGTTCAGGGGAACACCATCTCCTGGTCATCGTCCGGCGTGATGGGTTTCAAGGGCTCGCGTAAGTCCACTCCCTATGCCGCGCAGGTTGCGGCCGAGGACGCGGCCAAGAAAGCCCAGGAACACGGCATGAAGACCCTCGAGGTCGAGGTTCGTGGTCCCGGTTCGGGCCGTGAATCGGCTCTGCGGGCCCTTCAGGCCGCGGGCTTCAATGTTACCAGCATTCGGGATGTGACGACCATCCCGCACAATGGCTGCCGGCCGCGCAAGCGCCGTCGCGTCTGACCTGAGTGCCGTGCCGCCCGCCGGACCTTCCGGCGCGGTGGCCATGTACCTATTGCGGCCACGCGGCGGGCGAGCGCCGCGACCTTATGAAAGGACGTAACCGTGACCATCCAGAGGAACTGGCAAGAGCTGATTAAGCCGACCAAGCTGGACATCGTTCCGGGCAATGACAACGCACGTTCGGCCTCTGTCGTGGCCGAACCGCTTGAGCGCGGCTACGGCCTGACGCTCGGCAATGCGCTGCGCCGCGTACTGCTGTCTTCCCTGCAGGGCGCCGCTGTCACGGCCATCCAGATCGACGGCATTCTGCACGAATTCTCGTCGCTGCCGGGCGTGCGCGAGGACATCACCGACCTCGTGCTGAACGTCAAGGAAATCGCCCTGAAGATGGGCGGCGAGGGGCCCAAGCGCCTGCAACTGCACAAGCAGGGCCCGGGCGCCGTTACCGCCGGCGACATCAAGGTCACCGGCGATATCGAAGTGCTCAACCCGGACCTCGTGATCTGCCACCTCGACGATGGTGCGGAGATCAACATCGAGTTCACGGTCAATACCGGCAAGGGCTACGTCGCCGCCGACAAGAACCGTCCCGAGGATGCGCCGATCGGCTTCATTCCCGTGGATTCTCTGTTCTCCCCGGTTCGTCGCGTCTCCTACAAGGTCGACGCCACCCGCGCCGGCGAGAGCCTCGACAAGGACAAGTTGACACTTTCGATCGAAACCAATGGCGCCATTTCGCCGGATGACGCTGTGGCCTATGCTGCCCGCATCCTGCAGGATCAGCTGTCGGTTTTCGTCAACTTCGAAGAGCCCACAAAGGAAAAGGCCCAGGACTCCGTCCCGGAACTCGCCTTCAACCCGGCGCTGCTCAAGAAGGTTGACGAGCTCGATTTGTCGGTCCGTTCCGCCAACTGCCTGAAGAACGACAACATCGTTTATATCGGCGACCTGATCCAGAAGACCGAAGCCGAGATGCTCCGGACCCCGAATTTCGGGCGGAAATCGCTCAACGAGATCAAGGAAGTCCTCGCCCAGATGGGTCTCCATCTTGGTATGGACGTTCCGAACTGGCCGCCAGAGAACATCGACGATCTGGCCAAACGCTACGAAGATCATTACTAAGCGCGGGAAATTGCCCGTCGAGAGACGCGCGGCCGCCTAGGGAGTTAGAAATGCGTCACGGCAACGCGAACAAGAAGCTCAACCGCACCGCCGCCCATCGCAAGGCGATGTTCGCGAACATGTCTGCCGCGCTGATCAAGCACGAGCAGATCACCACTACGCTCCCCAAGGCCAAGGAGCTGCGTCCGATCGTCGAAAAGCTCATCACCTTGGGCAAGCGCGGCGACCTGCATGCCCGCCGCCAGGCGATAGCGCAGGTCCGCGACGAGACCCAGGTCCAGAAGCTCTTCGGTGTCCTCGGCCCGCGCTACAAGGACCGTCAGGGCGGTTACATCCGCATCATGAAGGCGGGCTTCCGCTACGGCGACAATGCCGACATCGCCATCATCGAATTCGTTGATCGCGACGTCGACGCCAAGGGCCTCGACTCAGGACCGGTCATCGAGCGTGAGCGCGAAGAAGAAGTCGCAGCATAAGCCGGCTTCTGAGGCGTGAATTTGAAGGCGGTCCGATGGGCCGCCTTTTTCTTTGGGCAAGCGCTCCCCATGCCGCAGTACGCCAGGGGTTGCGGGGCAGAGGCGATGCGGCTAAGCCCGCCCCATCCTTGGAGACCACACCTTGGCCGATCTCGTTCTCGTCACCGGTGCATCCGGCTTCGTCGGCAAATGGTGCGTCCTGAAGCTGTTGCAGAAGGGCTACCGCGTCCGCGGGACTATCCGCAGTGAGGCCAAGGCTATCCAAGTTCGCGCGACCATTACGGCACAGTTGGGCGCGGAGCCTGCCACGCGCCTGGAACTGGTCACCGCCGACATTCTCGCCGACGCCAGATGGACCGAGGCGATGGCTGGCGTTGATGCTGTGATGCACGTCGCAACGGTCATTCGCGGCGACGAGCCGCGCGATCAGAGCCTCGTCATCCGGCCCGCACTGGAAGGCACCGAGCGCATCTTGCGCTTCACCCATGAGGCCGGGATCAAGCGCCTCGTGGTGACTTCGTCCATTGCCACCGTCGGCTATGGTCACGGGCAGACGACCGGTCGCCGCGTCTACGACGAGACCTATCGCACAAATCTCGCGGCCATGCGCTGGACGTGGGCCTATTGCGTCGGCAAAACGCGCGCTGAGCGGATGGCCTGGGACTTCGCCAGGGCCAACGGCCTCGACCTCACCACCATCCATCCAGGCGCCATCATCGGTCCGGCGCTTGACGAAGATGCATCCATCTCGGTCGGCATGGTCTCGGGCCTGCTCGACAATGCGCTGCCGGCGCTGCCGAGCAACGGCTTCTCCATCGTCGACGTGCGCGACGTCGCCGACATGCACGTCGCCGCGCTCGAGCAACCCGAGGCCATCGGCCAGCGCTACCTCGCGACCGCCGAATATATGCCGTTCCCCGCGGTCGCCGCGATCATCCAGGAGGCCTATCCGCAACGCCGCATCGTGCAGCGCACCGTCCCGGACTGGATCATCCGGGTAGTCGCGATGTTCGGCGGCCCGGCGCGACAGATCATAAACGACATCGGTAACGAGAAGATCTTCGACGGCCGCAAGGGCGAGGCGCTGATGGGCCACGCTTACATAGGCGCTAAGCAGTCAATCCTCGATACGGCCGAAAGCGTCATCCGCCTCGATCTGCACCTGCGGATGAATTGAACTCAACGGCAGCAAGGCCGGCGGGCTGTACATGCTAGTGCGCGAGTTCGGGCTGCCGCGCTGACACCGGCTCTGCGAACAAGTCGTACTCGTCGGAAGCGGTTACCGTGACCATCAGCTTGTCGCCTGGCTTGATACCCTGCGCTTTGTCGATGATGACCTGGCCATCGATCTCCGGCGCGTCCCACTTGGAGCGCGCGACGGCACGGCCGTCGTCGGGTTTCACATCATCGACCAGCACTTCGATCTGGCGGCCGACCTTCTTGGCGAGTTGGCCCGCCGAAACGTTCTGCGCGACTTCCATCAGCTGCGCAAAGCGCTCGTTGGCCACCTCGTCGGGCACGACGCCCTCCAGTTCATTGGCCGGGGCGCCGGTCACCGGTTCGTACTTAAAGCAGCCGGCGCGATCGATCTCGGCCTCTTCCAGCCAGTCCAGCAGGAACTCGAAATCCTCGTCCGTCTCGCCGGGGAAGCCGACAATGAAATTAGAGCGGATCGTGAGGTCGGGGCACATTTCACGCCACGACTTGATGCGGTCGAGTGTCTTTACCTGATTGGCCGGACGGCGCATGGCCTTCAGCACGCCCGGCGAAGCATGCTGGAACGGGATGTCGAGGTAGGGAAGGATCTTGCCCTCGGCCATGAGCGGGATGACCGAGTCTACATGCGGATAGGGATAGACGTAGTGGAGGCGGGTCCACACATCGAGCTTGCCCATCTCTTCGGCTAGCGTCTGGAACTTGGCGCTCACATCGCGGCCGCGATACTTGCTGGTCGCGTATTTGATGTCGACGCCATAGGCCGACGTGTCCTGCGAGATCACCATGATCTCCTTCACGCCCGAAGCGGCGAGCCGCTCTGCTTCATAGAGCACCGATGCCATCGGCCGTGAGGCGAGGTCGCCGCGGATCTGCGGGATGATGCAGAACGAGCACCGATTGTTGCAGCCCTCGGAAATCTTCATGTACGCGTAGTGCCGCGGCGTAAGGCGCAGACCTGCCTCGGGGACGAGGTCGACAAACTTGTTCGGCACGGGCGGCAGATGCGCGTTCACCGCGTTGACTACCGTCTCGTACTGATGCGGACCGGAGACCGCCAGCACGCTCGGGTGCGTCTTGCGGATCAGCTCTTCCTCGACACCCAGGCATCCCGTGACGATGACACGTCCGTTCTCGGCGAGGGCCTCACCGATGGCTTCGAGGCTTTCCTGCTTGGCGCTGTCGAGGAAGCCGCAAGTATTGACCAGCACGATGTCGGCGCCGGCATAGTCCTTCGAGAACGAATAGCCCTGCGCGCGCAGCGTGGTCATGATGCGTTCGGAATCGACGAGGGCCTTGGGGCAGCCGAGGCTGACAAGGCCGATTTTCGGGGCTTCGGTCATAGGCGCCGATATAGACCAAATCGACCAAAAAGCAATGATCGGCACTTTGCGATGGAGCAGGGCAGGCCTGCGCGGCGCGGGAGACGCCGGGCCAGCCGGTCGGCAGTTGCCGGAGCCGGGTGCCTAGAGCCCGGAGGGAGGTGTCCGGCGGGCCGTCCGCCGGACTTTGGATGACGGTGGTGTGATCTCTGTGTCGGGCACCGGGTCGGTGGCGGGCGTTATCGTGTAGTCGTCCTCGTCTTCTTCGTCCGCAATGTCGCCGATGGCCTCGCGCACCTCATCGAGCAGCGAGGACGAAATACGCGACCGGCTGACTGCCTCAGTCGCATCCTCGTTGGCCTTGAAGAAAACCAGCAGCGCTTCGCATGCGACGCGCAGGACAATAATCGCCAGCCCACCGAAAACCGCGATCTCCAGCAGGCCCCAGAGGCCATTGCCGAAGTTCGAGCCGAACGTCGCGAACAGGTGCGCCACGCCCCACAGCAGGATCGCAGCGAGCCCAGCAAGATAGAGAACGGGCACCAGCCGGGGCGACAGGATCGTATCGAGCCGGAACAGGGTCGGCCCAAGGAAGATGCGCTTCAGGTCGTCGGAGGTCATTGCGGCAGCACCCCAAATCGGCTGTGACTGCTGTAAGATGCTGCGCTCACGCAGCGCTTACAAGGGCTTCCTGCGTCGGGTGCATCACCGGACCAAAGCGCGATGTAAACGCAGCCCTTAGTGCGGTGTCCACCTCGGCCATCGAAACGATCCGCCCGAGGTCCTCGAAACTGGTCACGCCCCGATCCGCGATGCCGCACGGTACGATGCCGTCGTAGTGGCTGAGGTCGGGCGAGACGTTCAGCGAAATGCCGTGAAACGTCACCCACTTGCTGACCCGAACGCCGAGGGCGGCAATCTTGGATTCGCCGCCGGTCCGTCCACGCTGCTTCACCCAAACGCCGATCCGTCCTTCCCGCCGTTCACCGATGACGTTGAATGACGCCAGTGTGTCGATGATCCAGCCTTCGAGGCCGTAAACGAGGCACCGCACATCGCGGCCGCGCTCGCGCAGGTCGAGCATCACGTAGGCCACGCGCTGGCCCGGCCCATGATAGGTGTACTCCCCGCCGCGCCCGGCGGCGTAGACGGGGAAGCGGTCGGGCTGCAGCAGGTCGCCCGCCGCCGACGATGTGCCCGACGTGTAGAGCGGTGGATGCTCGACCAGCCACACAGCCTCCCCAGCGGTACCAGCTGCGATCGCTGCCGCACGCTCGCGCATACCTGCCAGCGCATCGGGATAGGCTGTGAGACCGTCCGCAATGACCCAGGCGGCCGATTTACCGTCCGCGCGCATCAGTTTGCCGGGCGTGTCGCAAATCGCTGAGGTGGGTCGGCTTAACGTTTCGGTAATCATCGGCGGCCAATGCTTTTTCGCAGGTGCCGGGAGTGATTCAGCCCGGCCGTTCAGAGTTGGTTACGGCACATATATGAGCACGCTCGATCAGATTGAAGTCGATATCACGGTCGAGCTCGGGTCGGCCACGATGCCAATTCACCACCTGTTGCGGATGGGCCGTGGTGCCATCATCGAACTCGATGCGACGGAGAATGACCCGCTCCGCATCTTTGCCAACAACACCCTGATCGCAATGGGCGAAATCCGGATCGAAGAGGGCCATCTCTCGGTGGAATTGACCCGCAAGGTGCCCCGGCCCAACTAGCGGCCGGGCAGGGCGATTTGGCGCTTGAGCCGTCCGGACCCGTCTGCTACACGCAGCCTCGCTTCGCCTCCGGGAGAGGCACCTACCATGGCGTGCGGTCGTGGCGGAATTGGTAGACGCGCAGCGTTGAGGTCGCTGTGCCGCAAGGCGTGGAAGTTCGAGTCTTCTCGACCGCACCATCGTAACGAAACGGCCGGCCTCAGCCGGCTTTTTCTTTGCCCGGATTGGGCGGAGTACGTGCCTTGACGAGCGTTTTGGGCGCCATGTGGCGCCATGCGTTCTCGAGCCTGATGCTCAACTCCTCATCGTCGATCACGTCCAGCCGTGCCAGCAGTCCGGGCCAGCCCTTGAAATGGTCCGTCTGGTAAAGATGGCGGGCGCCGCCTCCATCAGCACCTCCTTCATTTCCAGCGGGCAGGGCAGCATGATCGTGCGTCCGTCCTTGACGGTCACGAACCGCTTGTCGCGAACTCGCAGAGCAGGTTGGTCATAGCTCGTGCCCTCGCTCACTTCCGCCAGGTCGAGCGCCTTGGTGAGACGCAGCAATCGCTTGACCGCCGCTTTCGTACCGCCATCAGCGACCAACTCCCGCACCCCGAAATACCCGGCTAACGCCAATCCAAGTCTGGCGCATGCTGCCCCTATTGGCTACACCGCCAAATAAATTCAGAACGCCGCGGCTTTGGCATGACCGAGACTCCTGAAATCGCCGCGGACGAAGAGCCGGGCATTGATCCGAACGCGGTGCGCGGAGAGGATGACCACATCAGCCCGGCGCTGGTCGAACGCCTGCGCGCGCTTTTGGCCGGCGACGAGACCCAGGAACTATTCGACCTCGTTGAGCCGCTGCACGCAGCAGACATGGGCGACATCCTCGAGGCGCTGGCGGCCGAGGAGCGTCTGAAGCTCGTTCAGACCCTGGGCGACCGGTTCGACTTCTCGGCCCTGACCGAAGTCGACGAGACTGTCCGCAACGAGCTCATCGACGAACTGCCCAGCGCCGATGTGGCGCGCGGCGTGGCCGAACTCGATAGCGACGACGCCGTCTATATTCTCGAGGACATCGACGCGCCCGAGCGCGAGGAAATCCTTGCCCAACTGCCGGCATTCGAACGGCTCAGCCTGAAGCGCAGTCTCGACTTTCCCGAAGATTCCGCGGGCCGTCTGATGCAGACGGATTTCATCGCGATTCCGCCGTTTTGGACCGTCGGCCAGACCATCGACTACATGCGCGACGAGCAGGATCTGCCGGACGACTTCTACCAGATTTACGTGGTCGATCCGGCCTACAGCCTGCTCGGCATCATCCCGCTCGACAAGTTCCTGCGCGCCAAGCGAGGTGTGAAGATCGGCGACCTGATGCAGACCAACGTCATCCAGGTCGATGCCGGTGAGGATCAGGAAGCGGCGGCACGCGACTTCGAGCGCTACGACCTCGTCGAAGTGGCCGTCGTGGATGAGAACAAGCGCCTGGTTGGAGTGTTGACCATCGACGACATCGTTGACGTCATCCACGAAGAGGCCACGGAGGATATGCAATTGCTCGCCGGCGTCGGCGACGAAGAGATTTCCGACAGCGTTTTCAGCACCGTCCGCAGCCGCGCCACCTGGCTCGTCGTGAACCTCGTGACCGCCGTGCTCGCCTCGTTGGTCATCGGGCTGTTCAACGCCACGATCCAGCAGATGGTCGCTCTCGCGGTCCTCATGCCGATCGTCGCTTCCATGGGCGGAAACGCCGGCACTCAGACCATGACGGTTACTGTGCGGGCGCTGTCGATGCGCGAGCTGGACAGCTTCAAGATACGCCGGCTGATCGCGCGTGAAATGACTGTCGGCGTTCTCAACGGCATCATCTTCGCGGTGCTCATCGGTCTCGTCACCGCGTTGCGTTTCTTTGATCCGGTGCTGGGCCTGATCATTGGCCTTGCGATGGTGGTCAACATGATGGTCGCCGGCACGGCGGGTATCCTCATCCCCATCGGCCTCAACCGGCTTAAGGTCGATCCGGCGGTGGCGTCATCGGTCTTCGTGACCACTGTAACCGATGTCGTCGGCTTCTTCGGCTTCCTCGGCCTTGCGTGGCTCTGGATGCGCTTCTCGGGTATCGCGCTGTGAAACTGATCATCGCAAACCGCAACTATTCGAGCTGGTCGATGCGGCCGTGGCTCGTGCTCAAGCATTTTGGAATCCCGTTCGAGGAAGAGCTGGTTCTCCTGAACGGTGAGGGCTGGAAGGAAGCGATCCGCAGGAAGTCGCCGAGCGGCATGGTGCCGTTCCTGATCGATGGCGAAGCACGGGTCCACGAGAGCAGCGCGATCATCGAGTACCTTCACGACAAGTATCCCGCCAAGGGCATCCTGCCGTCCGGACGGATTGAGCGTGCGACCGCTCGCTCGGCAATCGCCGAGATGCACGGTGGATTTTCGGCGCTGCGCAACAATGCGCCGATGAACCTGCGCGCCAGCCACCCCGGCAAGGTCGATCTGGATCTCGTCGCGGCCGACCTTCGCCGTATCGAGGAAATCTGGGGCGACCTGACATCGGAGTCCGGTGGCCCGTTCCTATTCGGCAAGTTCAGCGGCGCCGATGCGATGTTCGCGCCTGTCGCGACCCGCATCCGGACCTACGCGCTGCCGGTGTCCGATGCGGCCGCGGAGTACGTAGAGACCATCTATGCGCTGCCCGCGTTCCAGGAATGGCTGGGCGAAGCACTGAAAGAGCCGTGGATCGTCGAGCACGACGAGATCGACATCATCCAGGGCCGCGCCAAGACCGTCTCGCCATGATGCACATGATCAAGCTCTGCGTCGGTGTCGCGACGCTGGAGGACCTCGAATCCTACCGCGAGGAACGCGCCCATTGGTGGGGAGCCGACTACGGGGACAACGTCCACGTTCACCGGACCAGGACCATGCCCAGGCGCCAGGCGGAGATTGAGGGCCAAGGCTCGATTTACTGGGTGATCTCGGGCGTCATCCGCTGCCGTCAGCGCATTCTGCGGCTGGCCGCGGCGACTGACGGGCAAGGGCTCGCCTGCTGCGACATCATCATGGCCCCCGACCTGGTGCGCGTGACGCCACGGCCGAAATCGCCGTTTCAGGGGTGGCGCTATCTCGATCCCAAGGACGCTCCGGCCGACCTTGGAAAGGGCGGCGGTGGCGGTGACCCGGAACTGGCGCTCGAATTGGCCCGGCTCGGCCTGATCTGAGGTTCCCGACTCCGCCGCGCAGCGTCAATCGGCTTCGGCGTGCTGCGCACTGGCTTGTGGCGAAACTGCATCTTGAACCAAATCACGTTTCTGCCGCAGTCTGACTTAAGGGGCATGTCTGGAGTTGCCGATGGGTCGTACCGGGACGCACGTCATTGTCGTGGGCAATGAGAAAGGCGGCTCGGGCAAGTCCACTACGGCTTTTCACCTCGCGATCTACTTGCTCTACCAAGGCTTCCGCGTCGCCTCGATCGACGTGGACTCCCGCCAGCAGACGTTCACGCAGTATGTCCGCAACCGCCGCAACTGGGCGGAAGCACGCGGACTGAAGCTGCCGCACCCGACGCATTTTCACCTGCCGGTTCCGAAGTCGGACTCGATCAAGGAAAATCAGAAGCTCGAATTCGACCTGTTCCGCCAGGCGGTGGTCGAGGTCGAGGGGCAGGTGGACTTCCTGCTGGTCGACACGCCTGGCTTCGACACGCACCTGACACGGCTTGCGCATTCGCTGGCCGACACGCTCGTCACCCCGCTCAATGACAGCGTCATCGATCTCGATGTGATGGCGCATGTCGATCCGGTGACGGGCGACCCCAAGGAGATGAGCCACTACGCGCGCCTCGTGCAACGCGCGCGCACGGAGCGGCTGGCGATCGACGGGCGGACCATCGACTGGATTCTCGTCCGCAACCGCATCTCGATGCTGTCGTCTCGCTCGATGCGGCTGGTGCAGACGGCCATCGAGAAGATAGCCGTGCGCCTCGGAGCGCGTGTTGCCGAAGGCATAGCGGAGCGCGTGATCTTCCGCTCGCTGTTCCCGATGGGTCTGACGGTGTTCGATCCGCTCGATGAGGAATTGCTCGGCGGACTGCCTTCGATGTCCCACCTGAGTGCACGGCAGGAATATCGACAGCTGCTTGAGGCCCTGCGCCTGCCGGTCAGCGAGCGTGCCGATGCGCGGCGGGCGGCGCTGGCCGCATGGTCTGAGAACGAGAAGGCGCCACTGCAGTTCGACCACATGGCTGGCTGATCACGGTGAATGTCTTTCGCTGATTCAGACGGCCTAAAGACCTCGGGCATTACCCTCTGGCCGATCCGGGGACACGCTTGCTCGACATCTTCACATTGCTGGTCGCCTGCTGCTCGCTCATGGTCTTTCTGGGCGGCATGTTCATCTATTTCTGGGCCCGCGATCGCGCCGTGACGGCGCTGCTCTGGTGGGGGCTGCCGCTGATGCTCGGCGGTGCGGCGCTGGTGTTTTACGCGCGCCCAGGCTGGCAGAACGATTTCCTTTCGATCTCGATGGGCAATGCGCTGCGCATGGTCGCGGTTGGCGCGTTGTGGGAGGGGCTGCGGCTCTTCCACGGCCGGCAGGCGCTGATCTGGCCCATCGCGGTCACGGTGATGAGTTGGATGTTGCTCTGCCTGGTGCCGGGTGTGACCGAGAATATGCTGCTTCGCATCATCGCGGTGTCGCTGGTCAACGTCGGCTTCTGCGCCGGATCGGTGTACGAACTCTGGCGCGGTCGCGAGGAGGCACTGCCGTCGCGCATTCCCTTGCTGCTCGTCTTCGTGAGCTTCGCCCTGTTGATGCTCGGGCGTGCGGGTGTGGCGCCGTTCACGCCATTTCCGTTCGGCACGCTACCGGCCGATGGGCTGTGGCTCGGTGCATTCATGTTCATCGTGTTCGCGCATGCCGCGTTCGCGGCCGTGCTGTTCATTTCGCTGATCCGCGAGCGGCGCGAGGAGACGCAGCGCAACTTCGCCATGTCCGATCCGCTGACCGGCCTGATGAACCGCCGTGCCTTCCAAGCCTATGCCGAACGGGCCGCGCGTCGCAGGACGAGCCGGCAGGCCATGGCGCTGCTGGTGCTCGATATCGACCACTTCAAATCGATCAACGATCGCTTCGGCCACGAGACTGGCGACCGCATGCTGGCCGCCTTCGCGCAGGTAGCAGAGGACAGCGTCCGGCCCGCCGATCAGCTTTTTCGCATGGGCGGCGAGGAGTTCTGCTTCGTACTGCCCGACACGTCGCTGGCCGACGCCATCGAGGTCGCGGAGCGTATCCGGACGGGCTTCGAGCGCAGGGAGATGCAGTCGGGTGCCGGGGCCGCCCGCACCACGGTCAGTGTCGGCATTGCAGCGACGGACCACGCGATAGATCTCGAGCTGATGCTGGCCGCCGCCGATGCTGCTGTTTACGAGGCCAAGGCGCGAGGCCGCAATCGCGTCGTGGTGGCCGAGCCAGGCGCGCTGCTTCGTCGAGATGCCGAGACGGGGCTTGATCGGCGTCGTGCTTAGTCCTCAAGAATTTTCGGGCGAACGAAGGCACCTGCCGGTCCTCGGCAAGGTCAAGGAATGATCGCCGCGTTATGCGGAGAGATAGGCGGGCCCCGGGGCGCTTGCGTCCCGAAAAAAAGTGTTGGTGAGGGGCGTCGCCACCCCGGGAGCGCCGGACTTTCAGAAGAGGGCTGGATCTCCGCCGGCGTTACCCGGTTTCGCCGCCCAATCCCCGGCCCCAGAGGCGACTCTGGAACCGCCGGCCGCCTCACCACCCGTTCGCCGCGTCCGCCCGCGTGGTGAAGTGGCGGGACTATACGTCCGGTTGAAAGGGATGCGCATTCGTGA
>JBEBHC010000231.1:0-3833 GCA_040081185.1 Devosia sp.
GTTGAGTTCGTCCGAGGCCGTCGAATGTGCGGCCTTGGCCTCGGCGATCTGGGTGTCCAGCGATTCGCGCCGCTGCTCGAAATTCTCCGGTGTCGCGAGCAGCGCATCGAGCTGCCCCTTGAGGTCGGCGCTGCGCGCGTCGAGCGTTGCGGTTTGCGCCTGGGCGCCATCGCGCCGGCGTTGCCAGTTCATCGTCTCGTTGGCGATCTGGCTCAACCGGGTGGAACGCATCCGCGCCGCCGATTCGAAACTGCCGAGCTTCAGCCGGGCCTGGTCGGCAACCTCGCGGAGTTCGCGCAGATGCACACGCTTGCCCTCGGCAAGTGCCGCCGCCTCGGCTTCGTCACCAGCTTCGGTGAGCGCGGTTGCCGCATCCTGCGCGACGCCTTCGGCCTCGGCCAGCGAGGAGCCGAGCCGCACGCGCGCCTCTTCAAGCGCGCTCTGCCGTGCCGCCAGCTCACCCACCGCGCGCTGTGCCCGGTCGAGTTCACCCTGCGCCGTCGCAATATCGCGCTGCGCCGCACGCCACGCATCGCGCTTCTCGCGCTCTGCCCGGCGTGACTGCTCCGACGCCTCCGACAGGCTGGCGGCATCGGCCTTCAACCCGTTGCGCGTCGCCCGCGATTCCGCCAGTTCGGCATCGAGTTCGGCGAGCCTGTTACGCTGCGCCAACCGCTGCGCCGCGGCACTTGGCGCGTCGGCCGCCGAGACGAACCCATCCCACCGCCAAAGGTCGCCTTCCTTGCTCACCAGCCTCTGGCCGGGACGCAACTGCGCCTGCAATCCGCTTCCGGTGGCTTTGTCGACGAGCCCGATCTGGTCGAGCCGCCGCTGCAGCAGCGGGCTGCCCGAAACATGCGTCGAAAGCGGCGTCGCACCATTGGGCAGGGCAGGGTCGCCCTCCGCCGGAATGGGGCCCGCCCAATGCAGCGGTGCTCCCGCGTCGGACGAGGCCTCGAGGTCGTCACCGAGCGCTGCACCCAGCGCAGTCTCGAATCCGACATCGACTTCGAGGTCATCGGCGATCGCGGACCACAAGCCCTTCGCACCGCCATTGAGAATCTTGTTGAGCGTCTGCGCCTCGGCATCCAGCCGCGTCAGGAGCGCCTCGGCCTCCTGCAACGCCGGCCGCGCCGCATCGAGCGCCAGTTGCGCCGCGCGCGTTGCTTCTTCCGCCGCCAGCGCCCCGGCCTCGGCTTCCGCCGCAATGGCCTGCGCCATCTCCAGCGCGCTGCGCTTTGCAGTCACGCCGCTATCGGCTTCGAGCTGAGCCGCAACGCCTTCGGCATCGCGCGCCACATCGGCAATCTGTTGCGTCAGCCGCGCGATACGGTTGGCCGCATCCTCGGCGCTGCGGATCGCCTGTGCCCGCCGTGCCCTGACCTGCGCTTCGAGATCGGCCGCGATACGCGCCTCGGTCTCGGCGCCGGTCACTTCTTGCTGCGCGCGACCGGCGTCTTCCTTGGCTGCGGCGAACGCCTCGGCCTCGCCCGCCGCTTCGGCATCGAGCGTGGCGCGCTCCTCGGCCGCCAGCGCCAGCGCTTCCTCGCTTTCGGTCAGCAGCAGGTGCTCGCGGGTTGAATCCCACTCCGCCTGCTTGATGCGCTCGCTGAGTTCGGCCTTGCGCGCCTCGGCGCGGCGGGCTTCCTCGGCCAGCTGCTCCGACAGGATAGTGAGCCGCTGCAACACCGCGCCGGCCGACGCTTCCCGATCGCGCAGGGGCTGCACGGCCTGATCGGCCATGAACACCGTCTTCTGCGCTTCGAGTTCCGTATGTTGTGCGTCCGCGAGGTCATGGACCAGCTTGCCCTGCTCGGCCTCGGTTTCGTTTTCCGCCGCGCGTGCCGCGACCCAACGTACGTGGAAAAGCGAGGCTTCCGCCTTCCGGATGTCCCCGGAGATATTGCGGTAGCGCGTAGCCAGACGCGCCTGCCGCTTCAGCTGTTCGAGCTGCGTGGTGACCTGCGCGATGACGTCGTCCACGCGCTCGAGATTCTGCTCCGCCGCACGCAGGCGAAGCTCCGCCTCGTGCCGCCGCGAATGGAGACCCGAAATACCCGCCGCTTCTTCGAGCAATGCCCGGCGTTGCGTCGGTTTCGCCGCGATCAGCTCGCCGATTTGGCCTTGCCGCACGAGGGCCGGGGAATGCGCACCGGTCGAGGCATCCGCGAACAGCAACTGCACGTCGCGGGCCCGCACTTCGCGCCCGTTGACCCGATAAACCGAGCCCTCTTCGCGCTCGATCCGGCGGGTAACTTCCAGCACATCGGCATTGTTCAGCGCTGCCGGAGCCGTCCGCTCGGAATTGTCGAGCACCAGCGTCACTTCGGCGTTGTTGCGCGCCGGACGGTTGCCCGAACCCGAACAGATGACGTCGTCCATGCCCGAGGCACGCCTCGCCTTGTACGAGCTTTCGCCCATCACCCAGCGCAAGGCCTCGACCAGGTTGGATTTGCCGCAGCCATTCGGCCCGACAACCCCGGTCAAACCGGGCTCGAGATGCAGTTCGGTCAGGTCCGAAAAGGACTTGAACCCGTGGAGTTTGAGGCGTGTGAACTTCATTGGGTCTGGATACCGAAGCGGCCCGGCGCCGGGAAGCGCCGAGCCGTCAATCAGACCGGACTCCTGTGGAGAAATTGAGTCGGGCAGAAACCGGGGCCTTAGACCAGCAGCGGGTCGATCTCGGCAGCCAGCATTTCCAGGGATTTTTCGCCCGAGAGCGTCTTGCCGTTGAGATAGAAGGTCGGCGTTCCCTCGAGCTTGAAGGCGTTGAGCGCCTGGTCGCGCATTTTCTGGATCGCCTCGAACCCGGCCTGATCCTTCAGGGTCGCGTCGAATGTCTCCTTGGAGAAACCGAGCTGCGTGGCAACCGCCAGCAGAGCGTCGTACGGCGTCTGCGATGTGCCCCACTCGCCCTGCGTCTTGAAGAATGTCGCGATCACGCGGTGATAGGCATCGACCGCAGCTTCAGAATACGTCGCCATGGCGGCCGGGGCCTCGGCGGTCGACATTTCCGAACTTGTCGCGGCCGGGTCGGCGGCGGCGGTGCCACCATCGGCAGCCTTGGCGGCAGCTTCCGCCAGAAGGAAAATCGCCGCATCGATGGTGTTGCGCGCGAACGGGCGCAGGATGAACCTCACCTTGCCCGTTTCGACATAGGCCGCCTCGAATGCCGGCAGCACGTCGTTGGAGAACGCGGCGCAGTGCGGGCAGGTCGGGGACGCATACTCGATCAGCGTCACCTTGGCGTCGGCATTGCCTTTCGCATGGTCGGGGACACCATCCGGCGCCATCAGCGCGTTGATGTCGACCATATCGCCTTCGGCGGCGAACGCGGCGGGCGACCACCCGGCCACGGTCGCGGCAGACGCGACGGCTGCGGTCACCAGGATGTCTCTGCGGTTCAGTTTCACGGTCGGAACTCCGGCTGTGCGTCGCATCATGGCGTCGCGTGGAAATGTTGTCCGGCACTCAACATAGGAACCGGCTGCGCAGCAAGTAGTCGATGATCAAGTGGGAGTGAACAGTCAGGTCGCAATGTTACGCGATTGTAACGTTCAGCGCCCTTTGCGCCCGAGCACCTGCTCGCCCAACTGCGCCAACGCCGCCTTCAGCCCGTCGTCGCCCACCTCGGAGACCGCCTCGCGCGCTGCCCGTTGTACCGGCTCCGGCATCGCCTCCGGCCCCGGCTCGGCCTTGCGGGCAACCGCGAACGGCTCCAGCGACATCCGCACGTCCTTGACCAGCACATAGCCGAAATAGCGGTTCACCGCCGAAGCGATCAGCGGCCCCTCGTGCTGCAGCGCCAGCGCATGGCCGGGAAGGCATCGCAG
>JBEBHC010000232.1:0-3829 GCA_040081185.1 Devosia sp.
CGCTGAGGCGTGGCGCCGGCTTCTCGTCGCGGCGCCAGCCCAGCTGTGGGGCGACCTTCCCGGCAATGAGTTCGATCGAACGCGTCACCAGTTCATGCGGCGGGTCGACCGAATGCACCTGGAACACGATGTCGCTGACGCGCGACAGCGTGGTGTCGCGGCTCAGGCTTTCGAGCACATCCTCAACATTGCCGACATGCGTATCGGTGGCGGCAATCAGGTGATCGAGATCGTCGCTTACGAATCTGTGACCGCCCCTGGTGAGGCCCGCGACCGCCTTTCTCAGACCGACAGTTGCATGCCGCCGTGCTTCGTCCCGGTCGTCGGCCACGAACAGGGTACGGGAGGCAACAATGCGCGGCGGTACTTCGCCCGGCAGCGCGGCGTAGTAGGCATCGATGATGGGATGCTGAATGTCGGACAAGGTTGCGGACGGGTTGTCGGCGGGACGCGGCTGGGTGCGCGACAACATCAGGCCGTCGCCCGCCTTGCCTGCGCGCGTGCCACCGTGGGCGGCGAACGTTGCCTGCCAGAAGCGCTCCAGCAGGCTCGGACCATCAGGGTACAGCTTGGCTTCACCTGCAATTGGCGAGCCTGAGAGAGCCGTGCGGAACACTTCGAGATTGTGCTCGTAGATGGCGTTGCGTCCGGCCGGATCTAGACCAAAGGCGGTGAACGATGACGGCGAACCGCCGGAGCCGAGTCCGAGTTCAAGGCGACCACCCGAGAGGAGGTCCAGAACCGCGGCGTCTTCGGCCGCGCGAACCGGCTGCTCCAGCGGCAGAGTGATGATGCCCGTGCCCAGTCGAATGCGGCTGGTGCGCGCTGCAACGTGCGAGAGAAACACCAGTGGTGCCGGCAACCCGCCTTCGGCGCCATTGAAATGATGTTGTGCTACCCATGCGCTGTCGAAGCCGTACTGCTCGGCGTGCACGATCTGATCGGCGGCGATCTTGTAACGATCGCCGGGGGACGCGTCGTCGAGCAGGCGGGTAAAGAATCCCAGCTTGGGGGCGACAACTTCAGACATGGGCTTGGCTCCGTTTTCCGGGAATGGCGTCGATCAGTTCGCGTGTGTAGGGCGCCTGCGGACGCAAGAAGACGTCTTCAACCCGGCCACTTTCGACCTGGCGGCCATTCTGCAAGACCGAGACCGTGTCGGAGATTTGCCGTACCACCGCCAGGTCGTGTGATACGAAAAGGTAGGTCAGGCCCCGCTCGCGTTGCAGCTCGTCGAGCAACCGCAGTATTTGCGCTTGCACTGTGACATCGAGCGCGGACACCGCCTCGTCGAGCACCACAACTTCCGGATCGACCACGAGGGCCCGGGCAATAGCGACGCGCTGGCGCTGCCCTCCGGAGAGGGCGCGCGGCCGGCGCTGATGCAACTCCTCGGGGAGACCGACACGTTCGAGGAGCGCTCGGACCTTGCTGGCACGATCGGCCCCACGTGAGACGCCGAAGTTGCGCAGCGGCTCTTCGACAATGCCAAACACTGTCTGGCGAGGATCAAGAGACGAGAACGGGTTTTGATAGACAAGCTGGATGCGCTGGCGGAACTGACGGAGCGCGTCACCCTTGAGGCTCCTTAGGTCAGTGCCAGCGATGCGAATCTCGCCCGCAGTTGGGCGTCCGAAACCGACGACATCGCGGACCGTTGTCGTCTTCCCGGAACCGGACTCGCCGACTAAGGCGTGGGTCGTGCCACGGCGAACCGCAAACGACACGCCGTCGACGGCGCGAAAGCGCTCACGTCCGGCAATGTCGAAGTCGTGCACCAGCCTGTCGACAACAATCGCGTTGTCGTCGCCTCTCGCCTGGATGCTGCGGGAGGACGCAGGCGCCAGCGAGGGTGCGTCGCTGAGCAGTCGTTTGGCATAGGTGCTGCGGGGATCGCGCAACAACTCGCGAGACTCACCCGCTTCCTGAATGCGCCCCCCCTGCAGGACAACGATGCGATCGGCACGGTCTCCGGCGACCCCAAGGTCATGGGTGACGAGGAGCACTGCCGTACCGAACTCGCGGCGCAGATTGTCGATCAGATCGAGGATGCGGCGTTGCACGGTTACGTCGAGCGCGCTCGTCGGCTCGTCGGCGATGATCAGCTGCGGCTTGAGGGCGATCGCAATCGCGATCAGCACGCGCTGCTTCATGCCTCCGGAAAGCTCGTGCGGATATTGCCGGGCACGCAATTCCGGATCGTTGAGTCCAACGCGGTCGAGCAGTTCAACGACCTGACGGTCGACGTCCCGCTGGTCCTGCGTGCCGTGAAGGCGGAAGATTTCGCCAACCTGGCGGCCAATGGTCTTCACCGGATTCAAGGAGCTGGTGGGATCCTGCGGAATGAGGCTGATTTGCTTTCCGCGGATGGTATCGAGGCGCTTGTTCGACCACGTTGCGATGTCCTCACCGTTCAGTCGGATGGCCCCGGACTCGATGCGGCCATTTTCGGGCAGCAGCCCGATAACGGCTTGCGCCGTGCTGGTCTTGCCTGAGCCCGACTCTCCCACCAGCGCAACGACCTCGCCGGCCGCGATGCTGAAACTCACACCGTGCGTAACGCGCTGGTTGTGGTTGTTCTCACGATAGGCGACGGAGAGGTTTTCAACCTCAAGGAGCGGCGTAGCCATCAGCGCCTCCGTGCCAGCGACTGGCTGATACGATTGGCGGACAGCACGGTGAGCACTACAATTACGCCAGGGGCCGTGGTGAGCCACCAGGCGGTGGAGATGTAGTTGCGGCCTTCGGCGATCAGCAGGCCCCATTCGGGCGTCGGCGGCGGGGCACCGTAGCCAAGAAAGCCGAGAGTGGAGAGTGCAAGGATGGCTGCGCCGAACTGCAATGCGGCATAGGCGAGCACCGAGGTCAGAGCGTTGGGCAAGACGTGCCGCCACAGAACCGCGAGAAACGTTCCGCCGCTGCCGAAAGCCGCTTCGACATAGTCGGCACGCCGCACCTGCACGACTTCGGAGCGTGCGAGGCGCGCGAAGCCGGCAAGCGTACTGATGCCGACTGCGATTGCTGCGTTCACCGTGCCGAATCCAAGGATGATGATGATCGAAAGCATCAGCAGAAGCGCTGGGATCGAGAGCAACACGTCGATGACGCGCATCACTGCGTCTTCGACCAGGCCGCCGATCGCCCCGGCGAGCAGGCCCAGCGTCGTACCGGCAACGAGGCCCACTGATACCGCCACGAAGGCACCTGTGAGCGAGTTCACCGCGCCATAGACAATGCGTGCGAACAGATCGCGCCCCAGGGCGTCTGTTCCGAGGATGTGAAGGGCGATGGGACCCTTGAGCTTTTCGGCCGGTATCCCCTGCACCGGGTTGAAATCGGTGAATAGTCCGGGCGCTACGGCGAAGAGTACGATCACGCCAATGACCGCCCACGAGAGGAGCAAGCCCAGTGGAATGTGCCGGAGGCGGAGGCCGAACGTCGGCCGCCCCGATGACGACGCAGGCACGATGAGTTCTGTCGTGGAGCCGATGCTGGTCATGCTGGGACACCCTTCAAGCGGCGCAGACGGGGATCAAAGACAGGGTAAAGCAGGTCGACGACGAGGTTCACGGTGACGAAGGCGAGTGCCGAGAACACCACCACGGTCTGGATGACGGACGTATCCTGGAAGCGGACCGAACGCTCCGTGAGCCCACCGATGCCGTTGAGGGCGAACACCGTCTCGGTGATCACCGCTCCGGCGAGCAGTTCACCGAACAGGATGCCGGCAATGGTCAAAGTGGGCAGCAGCGCGTTCTTCAGGACATGACGCCACAGAACCCAGCTCAGCGAGGCGCCCTTGGCGCGCGCCACCGCCACGAAGGGGAGC
>JBEBHC010000233.1:0-3808 GCA_040081185.1 Devosia sp.
CGCACCATCTGCAGCCGCAGCGAACCGATGCCAAGCAGCTTGCCCTCGTCGCTCACCAGTCCCGCCCCGCCCCAAGATGGATGCGCCGGCGCGATAAAGATCGCCTCGTCGAGCAGATATTCCCAGTAGCCCGCAAATTCCTGCTTCGCGACGATCGCCGCGCGCACCGATTGGCCGATGCCGTCGGCGAACACCACCGCATCGCCGATTTCCGCATTGTCGGAATCGCCCAGTTCCAGCGCCGGCACCTCCAGTTGCCCCAGCGCCTGCACCAGGCCGAAACCCGTCACATGGTCATAGGCCAGCGCATGCCCCGGCACCACGCGGCCCTGCTGCGTGGTGATCCACACCTCGTTGGCCTCGGTGATCAGGTAGCCGATGGTCAGGACCAGCCCGCCATCGCCGATCACCACTCCGCTGCCCTCACGCAGCGTACCCAGGCCGCCCGCCGTGAACGCATCCTCGGGCACATGCGCACGGATCGCCACGATAGACGGCAGATTGGCAGCGATCTCGCTCATTTCGATACTCCCGGGAAGGCCACCAACAGGTAAGTCCCCGCGGCGCCTGCCGCAACCCGCGCGCGCCTCACGAAATCGTCTGTCTCCACCAAATGGTGGACGCCACGCCCCGCCGCGCCAGTCACCTTGTCGGCATTTCAGTACGGGTCCATTACCACCAAAACTATTGCCACTGTCGTCGGCCTGGCGCCGGCATTTTTTTCAGTGTTCTTTTGACCGTTTGCGCGCCGGCCCACGGCGCTTATCGGCTTCTACCGTACCGTGCGCCCAGCAGCGAATAGTCTGGTGCGCTCGGTCATTCCCAGCGGAATCACGTGGGCGGCCTCGCGTCACAACCTGCGCGGATATTGCTGGCTTGCCGCTCACCCGGGCAGCCGGAGTTCCTTGATCAGCCGTGCAAGGTCAGCGCGGCTGTGCCGCCCCGTCTTGTCGTACACGCGGAGCAGGTGGGTGCGCAGCGTGCTCTCGGCGACACCCATCGCTTTTGCAGCTTCAGTGCTGCCATGTCCGCCTGCCACGAGCTCGAAGGTTCGCGCTTCAGCCGGTGTCAACCCGAACAGAAGTTCCATCGACTCGGTCGGCAGTGGCGTCGCTCCGCCGGTATCGGCGACAAAAACCACGGCATCCGCATCAAGCCGCTTACCGTTCCGCGCGTCGAGCGGCATCACATGCGTCACGAGCGGCGTTCCGTCGCCGCGGCGGGCGGGGATACCGATGCCACGCCGCCCCATTGCTACCGCGCCGCCGGCCGCAGCGGCCACCGCCGCATCGAGGTGACCCGGGGCAACCTCCCCCGCCAGTCGCAGCCGCCCATTGTTGAGGGTGATCGGGTCGCCGCTGCTCAGCATGCTTTCTGCCGCGGCGTTGGCGTGCACGACTTCCATGTCCCCCGTCACCAGCACGGCGCCCGCCTCTGCGGCGTCCATCGCCGCCTCGAGCGTAGCGGCCCGCGACCGGTGGAGTTCCAGAACCCGGCTGACGACGACCGCACGGCGAAGATGCGGTGCCAGGGCCCGCAACTCGTCCAGCATCCAGCCTTCTATGGTCATCGACTTATGCTGTGCGAAACCGACTCCCGCCATTGTCATCCGATCCCGCGCCAGCGTCAGGCCCACTTGATCGACGATGCCTCGCGGCACGGACCAGTTGTTGTAGAAATCGCTTTCGGCCCACCGCGAGGGATCGCCCAGCTGCGACTGCAGGACCGGTTCTTCGAGTGGCGCCTGCGCCAGTCGCGCGTGACCGCCCCAGAGCTCGGTAATTTCGGCTGCGTGTTCCGGCCCGATGTTCTCGGTATTGACGCCGGCGGTCAGGACCATCTCGCCCTGCGGCAGCCCGAGCACAATCATGGAGGCATTGTGCCATCCATGCCGCCTGACCAAGGTCTCCATCACGGCCTGCCAGGCGGCCGGGTCGAGAACCGCGTCATAGACCAAACCGATTATATTAAGCATCGCCGCATCTAGTGGCGGCGCTTGAGGAAAATTCTTGAGCATGCCCTATCCTACAACGAGCCGTGCGGGACTATAGCCACATGACCTCACACTGGGTCAGCCCGCCAAATTCTTTAATGAACGTACAACCTTACCCCGCCGATCCATTCGGTCGAGTGACAATTGTGGTGGTTTTGGGCAAAACCCGACAATGACATTCTCGCTACTTCCCGCGCCCTGAACAGCCATGACCTTTCTCGTTCTCGGTAACGTCGCCATCGATGAATCCATGGCCGCACCGGCTTGGCCCCACCCCGGCGCCACCGTTCTCGTCGGCCAGCCGGGGCGCGATCTCGGCGGGAAGGGGGCCAATCAGGCCCTTGTCCTGGCCCGGGCCGGTGCCTTGGTCCGCTTTGTTGCCACCATCGGCAGCGACGATGCCGGACGCTGGATCGGTGTAGCTCTCGCCACCGAAGGCCTCGACACTACCGGCCTCGTGACCCTCCCCGGCGCCAGCGACCGCTCGTTGATCTTTGTCGCCCCCTCAGGGGAAAACGCCATCGCCTCTACCAGCCACTGTTCCGATGCCCTTACGCCGGCACATGCCGAAGCGGCTCTCGCCGAGGCAGCGTCCGGCGACGTCCTCATCACACAGGGCGGCCTCAACGCCGAAACAACCGCCGCTGCCTTCGCCGCCGCCCGGCGCAAGGGCATGACCATCGTCTTCAATCCATCGGCACTGCGAGACGGTTTCGACCGTCTGACCGGCCTTGCTGACCTGCTGGTGCTCAATCATCTGGAAGCCCGCCAACTCGCCGGCGACGCCCCGCCCCCCGACCTCGCTCGCAC
Source organism: Devosia sp. (assembly GCA_040081185.1). Lineage (GTDB taxonomy): Bacteria > Pseudomonadota > Alphaproteobacteria > Rhizobiales > Devosiaceae > Devosia_A. Next base: position 2,804 of record JBEBHC010000233.1, read on the forward strand.
ACTGCGCAGTCGGGGGACCCGGACCGTGCTGATCACGCTCGGTGCCGGCGGCGCGCTCGCCGACGGCCCGGATGGCACCCATCACGTCGACGCAGTCCCGGCCGAAGTCGTTGACACTACAGGCGCCGGCGACTGTTACCTCGCAACCCTCGCCGCCGCGCTTCATCACCATTGCATGCCGCTGCAGTCCGCTATGCGCGCTGCTGCCGCGGCGGCTTCCATCACCGTTACCCGCCGCGGCACGCGCGCAGCATTCCCGACGGCCGCTGAACTGGCGCGAATCCTCGGCTGAGCGCTTTCCCCTCGCTACAGGCCGGTGCTAGTCTCGCAACCACCACCGCCCCACTGACATTTCCTGGCAGGAGACCTACATAGGGTCACCCCGTCAGCAGCCGCCCGCGAGTCTCCCATGGCCGAGAAATCGAAGCCCCAACCCGTCTCGGAATTTTCGATCGACGAGTTCATCGGCGAGATGGAGAAGGCCGAGGACGAGCGGCTGGCCAAACGCCTCCCGCAGGAGCGCCTGAAGAACAAGCGTCAACTCGACAACGCCGCCCGCCGCGCCGCCGAGGCAGCCGGTCTCGGTGATGGCAAGCTCGTGCCCCAACCGCTCGCCAAGGAAGAAAAGCCGAAAAAGCCCAAGGCGTCCGATCGCTCCGCCGCCACCGGCATGCAGCTCAAGGCCCCCAGGTCCAAGGCCAACGCCGTCGAGCGCCCGGACTTCTCCGGCTTCGGCGAACCCGAACAGGCCGGCTTCGGCCACGTCCCGTCCGCAGCGGCGCGTAGCGCGCAAAACGAAAACGCTCGCATCACTGCCCGCGATATCTCCCGCGCCGCCGCCAAGGACCCCTCGGTCATGGCGACCATGCGCGACGCCCTCGCCACCGCGACGGAGACCGCCACCACCTCCAAAGCCAAGGTCCCCGGCTCCCGCACGCCCGGCAAGAAGGTCGCCCTCCCCGGCCAGAACCTCGAGGGCGCGCAAACCGTCGGCATCTCCGCCAC
>JBEBHC010000234.1:0-3788 GCA_040081185.1 Devosia sp.
CCGGATCCTTCGGCGCGGTTTCAACTGGGTGCTGGCCGCGCTGTGGCTGCCGATGCTGCTGCTGGGGCCCGCGCTGGGGCGGGTGCTGCGCCGCACCACGTCTCCGGCGGAGCGCGCATCGCTCGCGCTTGTCCTGACACCGGCCCTGCTGTCCTGGTTCATGGGCTGGAACCAGGTGCGCTGGCTGAGCCTCGCTTTCGCGCTGACGGTGCCCGTGGTGGCGGTGTTTTTCCGGACAGGAGAGGGCGCGCGGGCGCGAAACGTCTTTCTCGGCTGGCTGGCGGCGGGGGTATGTACGATGAAGAGTTTGAGATGGACCCGACCTCGCCGCCATCAATGCCTATGCAAGGTGGCGTCACCGATCTCTCCTCTCGCTACCCCATCCCGACCGCCGATCAAGCGCGTCAAATGTTCCAGCAGTTCCGCGGCCCGTCGCCGCTGGCCGGTATCTCCGAAGCGCTCCTTGAAAAAGAAAACCTGTACCGCCACCGCAAGACCAAGCTCGGAGACATTCTCATGTCGCTTGGCCTTGGTATGGCCGCGTCCAAGCGCCCCGATATGGCGGGCGCGATCGCCGAGGGCGGCATTGGGGCGCTGAACAACTGGACTTCGGAACGTAACCGGAATCAGCAACTCGCCGATATGTATGGCGGGCAACGCATTGGCGTGCTGAGAGAGATGCAAAACTCGCAGGACGTGGACGCGCGGGAGATGAACCAGATCCTCAACTCGATGAACTCGGCTCGCAACACGCAGATGATGACCGAGCAGGCGACTGAGCGGCAGGCGGCGCACGATGCGCGAGTAGCGGAGCAGAATAGGCTTCAGCGAGAGCAGGCCGCTAAGCTGGCGCAGGCGGTCGAGGAAGGCAAGCTGACGAAGGCCGAAGCTGATCGCGCATTCGATATCTGGAAGGTACGGCAAGAGGGGGCTAACGCCCTCGGGCTTGAGCGCGAACGCCAGAAGCGACCGCAACGAGTAGGGAAGAGCGGCGCAGGCGGCGTCGACAAGACCGCCGACAAGATCCGCACGGCGAAGATGAACTATGAGAAAGTCCTTCGCGAGTCGAACCCCACCATGTCCGACGAAGAGATCGACACGCGTGGGCGCGCTTACATCATGCGCAACTTCCCGGCAGATCAGATCGGCGGCGTCTTGCCAGCAGCGGTGAAGGGCGGCGGCACTGGCGCTGGCAAGGTTGAGGAGAAGGGGATCGGGGCGCTGGTCAAGGATGCCGTGGTGAACTTCATCACGCCCGCGCCGAACAAGCCAGCGACCAAGCTGAATGGCGGAGCACCAGCAGGTGTGCCGGTTATCAAATACCAAGGCGAGCAAAAGGCGCAACCAACCGGGCGCACCTTCAACTTCGACCCGACTGGTATCTCAGGGATCAAGTCCGGTCTTGGGTGGCTGGGGCAGACTGCACGGAACAAGGCACTCGACGCGCAAGACTGGTGGATTGATCGTAACGCACAATAGCGATGTCCCAACAATACTACAGCCATCGGTTGAACCGCGTCCTCGAAGTTCCCGACAACTTCACGGACGAACAGGTAGCGGCGTGGGAAAACGAACTCGCGCCATCTGTCATCGGCACAGCGGCCCGCCAGTTACGCCAAGGCTTCAAGGAAGGCATCGCGCTCATCCCGGAAGCCATCGGCGGACTCACCGGCACCGAAGCGCCGAAGGGGCTGGCTTCACTCATCCGCGACAACCCCGTTGATCGGGCGCTGTGGGGAACCGCCCTTGGCGATGGGTCCATGGACGACGCCAACCCGAAGACGAAGATGGTAGCAGGTCTTGCTGGCAACATCGCGTCGATGATGCTCCCCGGCAGCGCGGCGCGCATCGCCGGGTTTGCGCCACGGGCAGTAAAGGCGGCGACGGTGGCAGGCTCGATGCTGTCGTCGGCTGGTGAGGCCACGCGCGAGGTAGACCGCAACCGCGCCGAGGGCATGGATGTCACACCAGAGCAGGGAATAGCAGCAGCGTGGCAGGGCTTGGGACCTGGCGTCCTGGACTCCATCGTCCCGACCCGACTCCTCGGCCGCGTTGACGACTTCGGCGGGCGCAAGCTCGCTGAGACAGGGTTGGCCCGGCTTGGCTTGCGCGCGCTTGGCACCGGCGGGATCGAAGCGGGAACCGAAGGATTGCAGCAGGTTGGGCTGAACGCCGTTGAGCGCGGCTACAACCCGGAGCAGGCGTTGAACGAAGGCGTGCTCGAATCATTGCAGGCTGGCGGCGGCGCTGGCTTCGCAATTGACATGGGACTGTCGCTGCTCGGCAAGCGCGTCGCACGCAATGGCTGGAATAACATCAAGCGGGAAATGGGCGCACCTCCAAAGATCCCCGACGATGGTATCGCTGGCATCGGCATTCGGCGTGGCGAGAACGGTGAAGCGGACATCAGCGCCATACGGGCGCGCGCCGAAGCGCCGCCGGTGGTGGAGAAGGTACCTCACTGGTCCGAGGACAAGACTCCGTTCCTGGATGCGGCTTCGAAGGCGATCTTCGATAAGCCGCTCGCTGAACTTGACGCACTGACGGCGATCAACCTCGACCGGAACATCGAAACCTTCCGCAATCAAAACCAAGTCAACGACGCTGAGTTGCTTGATGTTCTTCAGAACATGGCGCCGGTTGGCCCGAAGCCAGACCCGCGCCGATCGTGGGACCCGGGCATAGAAGGCATGATTGCGCGGTCAATGGGCGTGGACCCGACAGGCATGGGTCCGGCGGGGTTACCGCCCGCGCCACCACTGGACGCATACGGGAACGCATCGCCGCCGCCGCTGGATCTCGGGAGCCTCCCAGTTCAACGCAGCGAAGAACGCCCGCGCCCCATCGAAACCGAAGGCATCACTCCTGGCGTGCAGATGCCTAAACGTCCGTCGCAACTTCGGATGACAGACGAGGGGACGTTCGAGGAACCGTCGCGCGCACGGGAGCCGGGACCTGGGGCGTACCGGCAGGACATTGACGACATGCGTCGGCGCGATGAAGCCGCATCACTGGCAGGATACACCGAACAACAGCACCAGCAGGCAGAGGCCGCCAAGCGCCGTCCGCAAGATGAACTCAACCGGATGCGCAAGCGTGCCGCTGGAGTGACCGTTCCGGAAACCGGCGCGCCCGATGAGCGCACGACCGATGCCAACCAACGCATCAGCCGCCAGTTGTTCCGCCGTGACTTCGATCAACTAACGCCGGACCAACGCGCCGAGGTCGATCAATACCGTAGCGAAGGGCTTGGTTATGCCACCAACCCGCAGGAACTCGCCGAGGTCGCAGAGTTCGGCGACTTGCCGTTCTCGCGCGACCAGTACCGGCAAGCGGTCGCCATCGGCCGCGATGCGTATGCGAAGAGACTGCCGTTGTCCCGCACTGCGGTTCAAGGCGGGCTGAAGACGACGCCCGACATCGCATCGCAGATCATGGCGCACATCGAGAAGCGCGGCGAGGGCATCGTGGAGAACGGCAAGCTCTACGTTGACCCCACCGCCGAAGGCCCGATGTATAGTTTGGCCACCGAACAGCAGGCTCCGCAGGCGTACACGGTTGAAGGGTTGACTGAGGAAGTGGACGCCAAGAAGCAGCCACAAATCGCGCTTGACTTGCTTGCTGAGTTGAAGAGCAAGAATATTGACGACGTGTTCTCGACCAAGCTAACGAACCAAGTTTTCGGCCCCGATGGAGGCAAGGCTCACGGGAAATATAAGGACCGTGTTATCACCCTCTCCCTCGAAGCCGCCGACAAGAAGAAGCTCATCGAGACGCTGAACCACGAA
>JBEBHC010000083.1:0-14137 GCA_040081185.1 Devosia sp.
CGCAGGGTCCACGGTTTTCGGGCCGCCGACGGGGGCGTGCTGACCCTTGCCTTCGGCCTTGTCGAGTTCTTCGACCCAAGGGAACTCCTTGGCCTGATCCTCGGTGTAGCCGAGGTTGCGGACGGTGGCGCTGCGGTCGATGGCCTTGGGGCTGTCGTAATAGGTGCCGAGCAGCAGGTCCACGAAGGGGTTGGTGATGCCGTAATTGCCCTGCTCGTTGTGGAAATGGTGCAGCACGTGGATGCGCTTGACCCATTTTCCGTAGGGCGTTGGCGGGTCGACCAGCAGATGGGCGGCGCCGTGGAAATATTCATAAACCACCAGCACCCAGAACCCGACCATAGCCGAACCGGCAGCGCCGGCGGGGCCGCCGACGAGGTAACCGATGGGGAAGGTGATGACGAGCGCGGCCGGAAGCATCCAGTCGGCCGGGCCGAAGACCGAAGCTTCGTCGTTGGGATCTCGGTGGTGGTCGTAATGCATGAGCTTCCAGAACGAGGCCGTGGCCTTGAAGCGGAAGAAAGTGCGGTTGTGGAAAAGCCAGCGGTGGATGGCGTATTCGATGAAAGGTTCGCAGACAACCGCTGCGGCTACGCCCAACAGGATGCGCGGCTCGTGCGGGAAGGCGAAAAGTGTGACGAGCGTCGCGGAAAGCGCGAGCGCGAGATAGACCTGCACCCGGGCGTCGCCGAGGTAGTACAGCAGGTATTGCCGGTTCGTCAGCAAGCCCGGCCGAGAGAGTCTGCGATCCGACATCAGCCGGCGCCCCCGGTTACTAATCCGCGCACCGGATCTTCCACCTTCACCTGACGCAGGATGCGTGTCGGCAAAAAGCGGCCCCCGCCCGGCGCTTAGGTTCCATTAGGCATGTTCGCGCGCGAAAGTGCAACGGCGTCCATGCCGCGGGGCAGGGACGCCGTGGAAAACTTGTACCTTGCGGTCGAGAAATCAGGCCTTCTTGAAGCTCAGGCGGACCTTGGAGGTCTGACCCTTGGAGTCCTTGAGCGTCGTGTTCATGGTCAGCGAAGATGGGCTGAGCGACATCGTCGTCGTGCCCGAACCCTGCACGGTGCGCAGCGTGTTGGTGAAGGTCAGCGTGTTGCCGTTCTTCTGGCCGACAGCCGAACGGCCATTGGAGCGCGACTCGTACTGCTTGCTGCTGGCGGTGGAGGCGAGTGAGCCCGAGAAGCTCTGAGCGCCCATGTCCTTGAAGTTGCAGCGGCCGGAATAGTTAAGCTTGGCGCCGTTCATCTTGAACACGAGCTTGCAGGTCACGGTGCCGGTTTCGACGCCGGTCAGCTTGCCGGAGCCGTTCCAGGAGCCGACAAACTTGGTGAGATAGGCGGTTTCGGCCGTGCCGGCCGAGGCGGGCAGGACGGATGTCGCAAGCATCACGGCGGCCAGCGCTGCGGCAACGGTGGCACGAATGAAGCGGCTGAAGGCGGTCATATCGGTTAGTCTCCAAAACAATTGCGGCAGCGGGTACCAAGTAATTGTGGCGGACGAAAGCTCCGCAGGTGAACTGTAGATGAACAAGGTTACGGAACCGCAAGGCTGGATGGGCGTTCACCTCTATCGGCCACATTGTCGTGACCGACGGACGGGGCTTTATGAATCATATGGAAGTTGACCAGCCGGCGCTGCGCGACCTCGAGCGCTACCGGCTTCTGGTCGAGGCGATCGCCGATTATGCCATCTACATGCTGGACGCCGGTGGACATGTGGCCAGCTGGAATGCGGGTGCAAAGCGCTTCAAGGGCTATTCCGAGGACGAGATTCTCGGGCAGCATTTCTCGGTGTTTTATACACCGGAGGATCGGGAAGCCGGGATTCCGCGCAAGGCGCTGACCACCGCCTCGACGGAAGGGCGGTTCGAGGCCGAGGGCTGGCGGGTGCGCAAGGACGGCACCCGGCTGTGGGCTCACGTGGTTATCGACCCGATCGTCAATCCGCGCGGCGAGCTGATCGGTTTTGCCAAGATCACCCGCGATATTTCGGAGCGCCGGGAGTCGCAGCTGAAGCTGCAGGCGGCCCGCGAGCAGCTGTTCCAGGCGCAGAAGATGGAGGCCATCGGGCAGCTGACGGGCGGCGTGGCGCACGATTTCAACAACTTGCTGACGGCGGTGCTGTCGAGCCTCGAATTGATGCGGAAGCGTTTGCCGGACGATCCGGGGTTGGTGCGACTTCTCGACAATGCCATGCAGGGTGCTCAGCGCGGCGCGGCCCTGACGCAGCGCATGCTGGCCTTCGCGCGGCGTCAGAATCTCGAAGTCGAAGTCGTTGATCTCAAAGCCCTAGTCACCGGCATGTCGGATTTGTTGCAGCGGGCGCTGGGCACTCAGATCGAGCTGACGACGCAGTTTCCGGCCGAGCCGATTGCAGGATTGACGGATGCCAACCAGCTGGAAGCCGCCGTGCTCAATCTCGCGGTAAATGCGCGCGATGCGATGGACGGCACCGGCCGTATTACGATCGGGGTGAAGCGGGAGTGGCGTCCGGCGGCGGGGACGCTGCCCGCGGGCAATTTCGTTTGCGTGTGGCTCGCAGACAGCGGGCCGGGCATGGACGCTGAAACGCTGGCGCGGGCGGCCGAGCCATTCTTCACCACCAAGGGAGTCGGAAAAGGTACAGGGCTGGGGCTTTCAATGGTCCAAGGCGTGGCCGAACAATCCGGCGGGCGGCTGACGCTGCTCAGCCCGCCGGCGGGCGGGCTCGTCGCGGAAATCTGGTTACCGGAGGCGGCCGCCGGACAGGTCGCGCAGCCCGCGCAGGAACCCGCGGCGGTTCAGGCGCCGGACGCCAAGCAGCTGACAGTGGTGGCTGTGGATGACGATGCGCTTGTGCTGTTCAACACGGTCGCCCTTCTTGAGGACCTGGGCCACCAGGTGCTCGAAGCCTATTCAGCGGATGAAGCGCTGACGCTCGTTCGGGCACAGCAGGTGGATCTCGTCATTACCGACTACTCGATGCCGGGCACGAATGGCGGCCAGCTGGCGACCATGATCCGCGCCGAGCAGCCACAGCTGCCGATTATTCTGGCAACGGGATACGCAGAATTGCCGGCCGGTACGACTATCGAACTCGCCCGGCTCAGCAAGCCGTTCACCCAGCATGACCTGGCGAAGGCGATTGCCGCGGTGCGCGTGGGCTGAATCTCAGCCGTCAGGTTTCCGGCTCGGTTGTGAACTGCAGCGGGAAGCCTTCGTTGCGGGCCATATCGGTGGCGCGGGTGGCTTTTTCCTCGGCTATCTCGCGGGTGAAGACGGCGACCACGCAAGAGCCCTTGGTGTGGGCGGTGATCATCACCCGGCGCGCCTGATCGGCATTCATGCGGAACTCGGCCTTGAGGATGCGAACGACGAAATCGCGTGGCGTGTAATCGTCGTTGAGGAGCATAACCTTGTAGAGGGGTGGACGGGCGGTGCGCGTCCGGGTCTTCGGCCTGACTTTGATGTCGCTATCGCTCATGGGCCCACCTCGGGCATACGATACAGCGCCGGTCGAGCCGGCGCCTCGGGCACTACATATCCGACCGGCCGGGCACGAAGGCGGCGGTGCCATTCTTCCTCGCCTTGGCCAGGGCCGCACTCATGGTGGCCGGGGTTGGCGGAACCTTGCTGCTGTCCACGGAGCCAGTGGTAGCGGGATCGTCCACGATTGCCTCGTCGGCCGTTGCCGGGGCGAGATCCTGCGGACCCGAGGCACCGGCGGGGACTGCATCGGCGGGCGGGGCTTCACCGACGAGACGCGGCTGCTCGGCCGTGTTGTTGCTGTTGAGCGTGTTGCTGCTGCCCGGGCTGATCGGCATGGGCGAGAGCATGACCTCGTCATCGGCAGCCGCTTCGGGCTCGGGCGCAGGTTCCGGCTCCGGTGCAGGCGCAGCGGCCGGGACCGGAAGGGGCGCAGCGGGGAGAGGCGCGGCGGGCGTTTCGGCTTCGGCGATCGAGACAGCCGCTTCCGACGAAGGCTGGGCGCTGATTTCGATGGCGGAGGCTGGATTGGCGACGAGGGCTGCGGTGTCTCCGCCGCGATAGACGTTGTAGGCGACGAGCAGCACAGCGCCGGCGGCACCGGCGTAGAGCCCGAAGCTCAGCGCGGAGGTAAGGGCGCGCCCGGCGCGGCGCATGCCGGTGTCGGGTTCTTCCTCATATTGGACTTCACGGAAGGCGGGCTTTTCGGAGATGCGGCCGTTTCGGTCGCCGCGTTCCTGCTGGCCCGACAGTCTGCCGGGGATGTAGTCGCGCTCGGCCATGCCGCCGAGCTGCTCACGGGACGCAGCGCGCGGGGCGCGGGCGGCGGGGGCGACGTCGTAGGGATCGTAGAACGCACCGTTCGCGTCGCGGCTGCGGCGGCCGAAGACGTCGGCGCAGATGGCGAGGGCGACAGCGACGAGGTTGAGGGCCGGTGGGCCGAAGAGAACGAGGCCGGTTCGGTTGCCGAGCAGGATCGCCGCCGTGCCCCAGCCAATTGCCGCAAGCGCAAGCAAAACCGCGCCGGCGCGGGGAATTGCGAGAACGACACCAGCGCCGAGAAGGCTGAGATTGACGATGAAGATCAGGGCGTAGCGGGCGAGGGCGATCTGCTGTGGGCCAAGGCCGCCGAGGGCGGAATCGGTTACCTCCAGCCCGTTCAGGGCCAGAATAAGCGAAGCCAAGAAGCCGGCCAAAGCGCCGGCAACAAGTGCAGCAATCCTAAACACTCGTGCTCCGGGATCTCCCCACCGTCGGTCGCCCCGCATGGCGCCCTGTGTGGGTTTATGTCCTCGCTCGCCATAGCGGCACAATTAGGCGCAAAATAGCAGGAGGCTCGTGGAAAACAAGGAAAAGCACTGACGCCTCAAGGCGATCCGACGAAAATCGGTCACAGCGCTGCAATAATTCACAGGAGTCTCATGCCCGCGATGGCGATTACGGCGCTCGCGAAGCTTCTGTGGGAATTGCAGTTCCGTCGACGGCGGTGTGTCTCAACCGGCGGGAGCGCGCTCGCGGCGGAACAATAGGTCGCTGGCCGCAAGACCGCCTCCGAGCACGATGAGAAGCGCCGCAACCAGCAGGATGTTGCTGTAGGCGGCATAGCCGGCGGCGACCAGCAGGCCGGTGGAGATGAGCGGGGTCAGGTAGGAGGCGGCACCGAGGACCTGGATGTCGCCCTGCTTGACGCCGATGTCCCACACATAGAACGCGAGTCCGACCGGGCCAAGGCCCAGCGCGACAATGGCCAGCCAGGGCCAGAGGCTCGTCGGCCAGGCCGTGGTCTCAAGCACCAGGTGAAGCGGCACGGCGAGCAGGGCCGTCGCGAGACAGAAGCCGGCGATGGCGTCGCTGCTGACATCGGCGAAGCGACGCGAGAGGACCGAGTAGGTCGACCATGACAAAGCGGCGACGAGGGCGGCGAGATAGCCGGGCAGGTAGGCGGGGTTGAAGCTGAAGCTGCGGCCTCCCGTCACGACCAGCACGGCACCGCAAAGAGCAAGAAGGCAGCCGCCGATGTGCTGCCATTTGAGGCGCTCGCCGGGGAGCAGGGCCGAGAAGAGCACGATTAGCGTCGGCCAGAGGTAGTTGATGAGGCCGGCCTCGACGGGCGGCGCGTTGCGCAGCGCGATGAAGTAGGCCGCGTGATAGGTGAACAGGCCGCCGGCACCGAGCAACCAGACGCGCAGCGGCTGGCGCATGGCCCGGAACCCACCGGGGCGGACGATGAAGAGAATGGCCGCGCCGATGCCGAAGGTGACGGCGAGGAGCTGGAAGGGCGGCATGCTGCCGGTCGCTGCGGTGAGGACCGCGAGCGAAGACCAGAGCAGGATGGCGATGGCGCCGATGAGCGTGGCGGCGCGACGAGGCAGGGTCATGTCTGCCTGTTAGCGGATTTGTCGCGGGTTGGGAAATTGCAGGGCGCGGCGGCCGTCATTAGATTGCGGGGATGGATGCAAGCGAACTCGCTAACCGTCTCGCCGCGATGCGCAATGCCGGCGGGGCGTTCGACCTTCTCAAGACCGAGATGGCGGCGGACAGCGCATCGTCGCTGGGCCATCACGGGCGCTTGGTTGAGGCATCCATGAACGCGTTGCGTGCGTTCGACGCGGCAGCCGCGGGCTCGAAGGATGGCCGGCTGGCGCTGCTCCGGGCCGCGACGAAAGCCGTGTGGAGCTATTTCGTGCAGCGCGAAATGTGCGGCATGCGCGACCATCGCTGGGTCATCAAGGATTACGGGATCACCAACGAGGTGATGTCCCGCCTGGGCGCGATCGAGCGCTAGAGGTAGAGCTTGAAGCCTTCGTGGCTCTTGAGGAAGCCAAGCCGCTCGTAGAAGCGGTGGGCGTCGAGGCGCTTCTTGTTGGAGGTCAGCTGGATGATGCCGCAGCCGCGCTCGCGGCAGCGCTCGATGGCCCATTTCATCATGGCTGAGCCGATGCCGCGGTTCTGGCTGGCAGCGCGGACATGGACGTTCTCGATCTGCCCGCGCCACATGCCGCGCCGCATGATGCCGGGCATGTAGGTGAGCTGGAAGCAACCGACGCGTTCGCCCTCTTCTTCGACGACGATCATTTCCTGATTGGGGTCGGCATCGATCGCGGCGAAGGCGGCGGCGTAGCGCGGATCGCCCGCGTCCAGCGGATCGTCGCCGGTTTCGATGACGCTGTCCTCGACGATGAGGCCGAGGATGAAGGCGATATCGGCAGGCGTGGCTTTGCGATAGGCGAGCATGGGTCTGACCGGTGGACTGCCGGTACACTAGCGCGATAGCGGCGGCCGGGGCAAAGTCGGTTTAGCCAGGAGACCGGACATGCCCGCACTCGAATTGCGCCCGAACTGCGAGAACTGCGACCGCGACCTACCGCCGCAAAGCTATGACGCGCGCATCTGTTCGAACGAATGCACCTGGTGCGCCGATTGCGCGGACAATGTGCTGATGAACGTCTGCCCGAACTGCGGCGGTGAACTGGTGCGCCGCCCGATCCGGCCGCTGAACGCCTATCGTCCGGGCGAAGGGCTGCGGCTCAATCCAGCGGGCACGGCGCGGCGGCGAGTGAAGTATTCACCCGAGGAGATCGCGGCGTTGGTTGCGCGGCTGAAAGACGTGCCGGCGGAGCTGCGTTAGACGGCCTTGCCCTTTGGGCTCATGCTCCAGGCGATGAACAGGGTGACCACGGCGAGCGTGCCGGGCATCAACGCAAACCAGTACTGATCGCCGGCAACGAGCACGGCGGTGCCTGCCCAGAAGATCGACGTCAGCGCTTCGGAGATGGTCGAGACGCGCGATGCGACCTGCCGGCGGCGGAACATGGCACGGCGCATCGGCTGGCGGAACCACAGCTGGATGGCGGTGGCCGAGCCCGAAGATATGGCCGCGAACACGGCCGTGGTCGCTGCGATTTCGATCGAGGCGAACAGCATCAGCAGGATGATCGGTGTCAGCACCACGAGCACGACGGTGGCGATGGCTTCGATCTTGGCCTGCAGCACAGCGTCGGCCGAGACCGGTGCGGTGACGACGAGGTCGTGCGCGTCTTCGCCGGAAATAGCGAGCCAGGCGAGGCCGCCCGAGAGCTGGCCGATGGCCATGACGAGAACGGGGATGACCACGACATAGGTGCCAGCGCTCTGGCCGTAGCTGATCCACAGGTAGATGGCGGGTGGCACGAGATAGAAGACCTGCATCAGCGTCTGGCTGAGGAGCCAGGGGTCGCGGGCAAGGAGCTTCCACTCCTTGACGCGAAGCTGCTGCTTCTGGCTGCGCGGGCGGTAGTCCACCTTGGCGTTGCGCTGCACCTTGCGCTGCGTGCCGACACCGGCGGCCGCGATTGCGTTGCGGCCAAAGCCGGATGAGGCAAGGGCGATGGTGCCGCCGAGAGAGGCGAAGCCGAGAACAGCGACGGCGAGGAGCGACGGCCAGTCGCCGAGTGCGGCACGGGCTGGCGCCCAGGCGAGGCTCGAGAGGTCGGGCATGGCGGCGACGAATTCGGGGTCGCTGAACAGCGCGAAGCGCGAGCTCATATTGCCGAAGTGCAGGATCGCGATGGCCTGGATGCCGATGACGAAACCGGCGCCGATGACGGCTGCGATAATCTGCGAGATCAGGCGCGTGCGCTTGGGGCTGGCGATGCGGAACAGGCCGATGGTGATGAGCACGGCGATGGCGGTGGACAGCGCCGAAAGTGCCGCGAGGACGAGGTAGGCCATCAGCCAGTGCGCGCCATCGTGGATGATGAGAACATCGATCACCGGGCTGGCGAGCAGGCAGGCGAGCAACAGTGTGGTGACGGCGGTGATACCGGTACGGACGGCGAAGATTTTGCGCGAGGACGCGGGCGACGACAGGATGAGGTCGAGGTCGGAGCGAGAGTAGTAGGCGCGTGTCACCGACTCGAGGGCCTGGCTCAGCATCACGGTCCAGAACAGGAAGCCGGCGCCGGTGATGAGTACGAGCGTCGATTTGTCGGCGACGATGCCGGCGGCGACCCACGGGGCGACGATGGCGTTGGCGAGCAGGTGCAGCAGCACGGCTGCAAAGAGGATGACGACGATCAGCGCGATGCGACGGGCTGGATAGCCGCCTGTCATCATCGCAACGCCGTCGCGCCACATCAGCCGCCACTCATGGGCGGCGAACCAGGGCATGGAGCCTACGGGGAAAGCGGAAGTCGGCATGGTCGAGGCGGGCATAGTCATCAGGCAGCTACGGCCTCGGCGGTGTCCATTTCCTTCTGCGCGACGAGATCGAGGAAGATTTCCTCGAGGGTCGACTCGCGGCCGAGATTGGCGCGCAGTTCGGCGAGGGTTCCTTCGGCGATCAACCGGCCGTGGTTGATGACGCCGATCCGCTCGGCCATGCGCTCGGCCACTTCAAGAATGTGCGTGGTCATGATGACGGTGACGCCCTGCTTCACCTTCTCGAGCAGCACCTGCTTGACCTGGCGCGCCGAGCCGGCGTCGAGGCCGGTCAGGGGTTCGTCGAGGATGATGAGCCTGGGGTCGTGCACAAGCGCGCCGGCGAGAGCGACCTTCTGCAGCATGCCCTTGGAGAAACCGCCGCAGCGTTCATGCGCGTGCGGGCCGAGACCGAGCCAGCCGATCAATTCGGTAGCGCGGGCCTGGGCCTGACGCGGATCGATCTGCCAGAGGCCGGCGACGAATTCCAGATATTCGTAGGGGGTGAGGCGGTCATAGACCATCGGCTCGTCGGACACCCAGGCGACGACCGACTTGGCGCGCAAAGGGTCGCTTCGCGTGTCGATGCCGAAAACCGAGATGGAGCCGGATTCGGGCTGCAGCAGCCCGGCGACCATGCGCAGGATCGTGGTCTTGCCGGCACCGTTGGGGCCGAGCAGCGCGTAAAACTCGCCCCCCTTCACACGCAAGTGAAGGTCTTTGACGACAGGACGGTCGAAACTCTTGTTGAGACCCGAAATATCAAGGGCAAACGGGGAATCCGACATCGCACGCTCCGGCAGTGACTGGCGGGGACCTTAGAGGGCAGCGATTGAAAGCCGATGAACCGCTTGGGTTAAGATTTCGCCACGGAACCCGCAGAAGGCAGTGCCGTTAGGAAGGAGAAGACCGAGAGAAAAAGAAAGCAGGAAGACGGAGAGCGGAAATGGACGATCGAGCGTCGTTTATCGAAACCGGAGATGGCGGCGCCGCCGCCATTGTGGCCGGCTTGCTCGTAGTCGCGTTGATTGTGGTCGGATTTTCTACCTGAGCAGCGTGAACGGTGGCTGGCGCGCGATCGATATCGATGTGCCCCGGGTTGCAGTCGATGTGACGCCCATCAGGCAATAAGAGTCACGTCCGACGGAAAAAAGCGGTCCGCGCAGGCGGCCGCTTTTTTCGTTGGGCGCAGTTCAGCTCAACGCTGGAATACGTAGCCGTCGGGAACGCCGGTCGGAGACAGCACGAACTGCCACACGTGCAGGACGCGAGAGCGGAAACCGCCGGCGCAGCACAGCAGATAATACTTCCACATACGGAAGAAGCGCTCGCCCTCGGGTGTGTTCGACTTCGCCCATTTCTTTTCGAAGTTCTCGTACCAGGCGACGAGCGTCTTGTCGTAGTGGGGGCCGATGTTGTGGACATCGACCACGCCCCACAGGCCGTCGATAGCCTTGCCGATCTGCGCCATCGAGGGGATGACGCCGCCCGGGAAGATGTACTTTTCCATCCAAGGCTCGATGGTGTCGTTCGAGTAGGACTGGCCGATGGTGTGCATCATGAACAGGCCATCGTCCTTGATGACCTCGCGCGCCTTGCTGAAATAGGCGCGGTAGTTCTTGTGGCCGACATGCTCGAACATGCCCATCGAGACGACATGGTCGGTCTTGCCCTGGAACTCGCGGTAGTCCTTGACTTGGAACTCTATGGGCAGGTCCTTGTAGCGCTCGCGGCCGTAAGCGGCCTGATCCGGCGAGACGGTGACACCAACGCAGCGCGCACCGTATTTCTCGGCGGCAAACCCCATGAAGGCGCCCCAGCCGCAGCCGATGTCCCAGACGAGCTGGCCGGGCTTCAGACCGATCTTTCGACATACAAGGTCGAGCTTGGCCTCCTGCGCCTGATCGACATTGGTGACGCCTTCGGGCCAGTAGCCGCATGAGCCGGTCATGCGGGCATCAAGCGAGGCCTTGTAAGCATCGGTCTCGCTATAGTGCATCTGCGCGACGCGCTGGCTGCGGGCGACGTTCTGCATATTCATGAACTTCGCCTGCACGACCTGCCAGAGCAGGTTTGGCGTCAGGCGCAGTTTCTCGCCCATGTCGGCGCGCAGCACGCGGTTGAAGAACTCGGCCATGTCGCCAACGTCCCACAGCCCGTCCATATCCGCTTCGCCGAGCCCGAGGGTGCCGAGCGCGAAAATCCGCGTCCAGGTTTCCTCGTTATGGATCTGGATATCCCAGGGGTCTGGTCCGTTGACCGTTACGCCTGCATCCTTCAGCAGGCCGATGATCCGGTCTTTTTCAGTCACTTGTAGTCGCGCCCCCGCGCTCGAAAATCCGGCGGCAAACCAAACGGGCGCGGGGGTTCATGTCAATAGCATTGACGGAAAACCGGCGCTTTTCAGGGGCCGGGCGGGTTTGACTAGAGCGAGATGCGATAGATGCCGAAGCCGGCTTCGCTGGTCTTGCCGGTGTCCTCGATCTTGACGGCGGTGACGTCGGCCAAGTGTTCCTTGGCTTTCGGGCCGGTTTCGAACAGCACCGTGGTGCCGGGAAGTGGCGCCAGCGACCAGTTGCTGTCGGCTTTGGGCTGGATGGTCTTTTGCTCGACAATGTAACGAACCAGCAAGTCGCGGTTGGTGTCCGGGCCCTTGAAGACAACCACGGAGCCATTGATGCCGGGGAAGTTGCCGCCGCCGCCGGCGCGGTAGTTGTTGGAGGCGACGACGAACTTCTGGGCCGGATCGATGGGGCGACCGTCGTACATCAGGTCGACGATGCGGCTGGCATCGGGGTTGGCGACGGATTTGCCGTCGACCGCATATTTGCTCGGCTGGCTGACGTCGATCTTGTAGGTGACGCCGTCGATCACATCGAAGTTGTAGGCCGGGAAGTCGAGATTGATCAGCGGCTGATCGGTGGAGCCGGGAGCGATCTGGTTGAAGATGCCGGCCGAACGCTCAAGCCATTCCTTGACGTCGGCGCCGGTGATCTCAACCGCCTGGATCGTGTTGGGATAGAGGTAGAGATCGGCGACGTTCTTGATCGCGACCGGCCCGACGGCGACATCGGTGTAGTAGTCGGGGCCGCCACGGCCGCCTGCTTTGAAGGGCGCCGCAGCCGACAGAAGTGGAACGCCGTCCCAGGTGGCGCCTTTCTGCATCTGGGCGAGATACCAGGACTGCGCGATGTTGACGACCTGCACCGACGGATCGTCGGCGACGAGGGCGAAGTAGGAGTGCAGCGGTGCTGCGGTTTCGCCAACGGGACGGCGGACATATTCGAGCGTTGCCTCATGCTCAGTGGCCACGGAGTCGAGGACTTCCTGTTCGCTCTCGACCTTGGCGACGACCTTGCCTTCGACTCGCTCGAAGATCGGGCGGGCCTCGGAAGTGTGCGAGGCGATCTTCCAGCTGTCGCCGTCCTTCTCAAGCAGCAGATCGATGAGCCCCATATGCGAGCCCCAGAAGCCGGCCATCACGGCGGGCTTGCCAGCGAGCGTGCCCTTTTCGAGATCGGCGCCCTCAAGGCCCTCGAAGTCCTTGGAGTTGGGGAACACGAGGTGCTGGTGGCCGGTGAGGACCACGTCGATGCCGTCGACCGCGGCGAGCTGTAGCGACGCGTTCTCCGCACCCACGCCCTGGTCGGCGGCAATGCCGGAGTGGGAGAGGGCGACGATGAGCTGCGCGCCCTCCGCCTTCATCTTCGGAATATAGGCCTTGGCGGTCTCAACGATATCGCGGGTGTTGACCTTGCCGGTGAGGTTGTTGGCGTCCCAGGTCATGATCTGCGGCGGCAGGAAGCCGATGAAGCCGATCTTGATGGTAGACGCGGCGCCTGCGCCGTCGGTGATCTGCTTTTCCACGATGCGGTACGGTGCGATGTAGGTCGTGTCGCTCAGCGGGTCGGAAGCGAGGTCGCCTTTGACGAGGTTGGCCGAGACGAAGGGGAAGTTCGCGCCGGCCAGCGACTTGTCGAGGAAATCGAGGCCGTAGTTGAATTCGTGATTTCCGAGGGTGCCGACCTCGTAACCCAGCGTGTTCATGGCCGCGATGGTGGGGTGAACTTTGCCCTCGACGCCGCGTTCATAGGCGACATAGTCGCCGAGCGGATTGCCTTGGATGACGTCGCCATTGTCGATCAGGATGGAATTGCCGGCCTCGGCGCGAATCGCTTCGATCAGGCTGGCGGTCCGCGCCAGGCCCATCGTGTCATTGGGTGCGTCGGCGAAATAATCGTACGGGTAAACGGCGACGTGCAGGTCGGTGGTCTCGATCAGGCGGAGATGAGCCTGATTCGCCTGCGCCTGCACGGCGAAGGGGTGCATGGCGATCAGCGCACTGGCGCTGGCCGAGCCGGCGAGGAAAGCGCGCCGCGATATGTTGAAACGCATGTCGTTCTCCCTATGAAAACGCTCGTTCGGGAACGGACTGTCACTGTTGCTTGTTGAGTGCCGCACGGACGAGCAACTTGGTCTTGCCGGGAGCAGGTGACGCTGCGATGACCCCGGGATAGCGCCAGTCAAATCGGTCCGGGCGGTCAAATTGTGGCTTTGCCCGCAAAGTCGCCCTATGAATGGATAAATAGAGGAGAGCGTCGATGGTGAAGTGGCAAGGCCGGCAGGGCAGCTCCAATATCGAGGATCGCCGCGGACAGAATGCCGGCGGTGGGCTGGGCGGCGGGTTCCGGCGCGGTGGCTTCGGCGGCGGTCTCGGATCGAACCCTTTCGGCACGGGCGGCGGGATGCGTATCCCGACCGGCCGATCCGGCGGGATCGGCGGCATCGTCGTGATCGTGATCATCTTCGTCATCGCCATGGCGCTCGGCATCAACCCGCTGACCATTCTCAATGGTGGCGGGGGCAGCACGACCTCGTTCGACCAGCAGAGCCTGCCGCCGAGCAGTGCCAGCCAGGACGAGCTCACGCAGTTCGTGAGTGTGATGGTCGGTGATACCGAGACGTACTGGACCGACTACTTCAAGACGCAGGGCGAGACATACACGCCACCCAAGGTCGTGCTGTTCGACCAGTTTACCGAGTCGGCCTGTGGTACCGCCGACAAGGCAAGCGGGCCGTTCTACTGCCCGAACGACCAGAAGGTTTACATCGACCTGACCTTCTACGATCAGTTGCGGGCGCAGTTCGGCGCGCCGGGTGACTTCGCGCAGGCCTATGTGATCGCGCACGAGGTGGGCCACCACGTGCAGAACCTGATCGGGGTGCTGCCCGAGTTCAACCAGAAGCGTCAGGCGATGAGCCAGGAACAGGCCAATGCCTATTCGGTGAAAGTGGAGCTGCAGGCCGATTGCTTCGCCGGTGCTTGGGCCAAGGGTGAGTTCCAGGCCGGCTATCTCGAAAGCGGCGACGTGGATGAGGCAATCAATGCCGCCAACCAGATCGGCGACGACAGGCTGACCGGCGGTCGCATTCCGCCGAGCCAGTACACGCCCGGCACGGCGGCGCAGCGCAAGGAGTGGTTCCAGCGC
>JBEBHC010000235.1:0-3770 GCA_040081185.1 Devosia sp.
GCGTCAGCTGCGTGCCGGGCTCGCCGATCGACTGCGCGGCGATGACGCCAACGGCCGTGCCGGGCTCCACCCGGGCGCGGGCGTAGTTGGACTCCACCAGGCGGAAGAACTCGGCCAGCTGGCGCTCGGTCACCCCGGGTACCGGCAGGAACTCGGTCGCCATGCGATTGCCGAACGTAATGGTGCCGGTCTTGTCGAGCAGCAGCGTATCCACGTCGCCGGCCGCTTCCACGGCCCGGCCGGAGGTTGCGACGACATTGAAGCGGATCAGCCGGTCCATGCCGGCGATGCCGATGGCCGAGAGCAGGCCGCCGATCGTGGTGGGGATGAGCGTCACCAGCAGGGCGGCGAGGACGGTGATCGACACGACGGTGCCGGAATAGGCGGCAAAGCCCGAGAGCGTCGCGACGGCGATCAGGAAGATCAGGGTCAACCCCGATAGCAGGATCGACAGCGCGATCTCGTTGGGGGTCTTCTGCCGCTTGGCGCCTTCGATCAGGGCGATCATGCGGTCGACGAAGGTTTCGCCGGGCCGGGCGGTGATGCGCACCTTGATCCAGTCGCTGAGTACGGTGGTGCCGCCGGTGACGGCCGAGCGGTCGCCGCCGGCCTCGCGGATCACAGGGGCGCTCTCGCCGGTGATGGCGCTCTCATTGACCGAGGCCACGCCTTGAACGATTTCGCCATCGCCCGGGATGATGTCGCCGGCCGCGACGAGGACAACATTGCCGATCGTGAGGTCCGTAGCCGGCACGATGTCGTAGTCGTCATGTGCCCCGTCCTTGAGGCGCTTGGCCGTGAGGTCGGACTTGGCCCTCC
Organism: Devosia sp.; assembly: GCA_040081185.1. Taxonomy (GTDB): domain Bacteria; phylum Pseudomonadota; class Alphaproteobacteria; order Rhizobiales; family Devosiaceae; genus Devosia_A. The sequence goes on from JBEBHC010000235.1 coordinate 820, forward strand.
TCAGACTATCGGCCTGCGCCTTGCCGCGTCCTTCGGCCATGGCTTCGGCGAAGGTGGCGAACAGCACCGTGACCCAGAGCCAGAGCGCGATCTGGCCTGAGAACCCCGCCTCGGCGGGAGCGCGGAACAGGTCGAGCGCGAACATCAGCGTCACCACCAGCGCTACAATCTCGGTGACAAAGATCACTGGATTGCGGACGAGCTGGCGCGGAGCGAGCTTGGTGAAGGCCTGGCCCAGGGCCGGGCCAAGCAGGGATGGAGCGAAGATCGAAAGGGCTTTTGCTTTGCTTGCCATGATGGCCTCAGAAGGTCTGGCCGGCGAGCGTCAGGAAGTGCTCGACAATCGGCCCAAGGGCGAGGGCGGGGAAGAACTGCAGTCCGCCCATGATGAGGATGATACCGATAAGCAGCCCGACAAAGAGCGGTCCATCGGTGGGGAAGGTGCCCGAGGAGGAGGGTACCTTCTTCTTGGCCGCGAGCGAGCCGGCAATCGCCATCACCGGCACGACATAAGCGAACCGTCCCAGCAGCATCGCAATCCCCAGCGTGGTGTTGAACCACGGCGTGTTGGCCGAAAGCCCCGCGAAGGCCGAGCCATTGTTCCCCGCCGCCGATGAATAGGCATAGAGGATCTCACTCAGCCCATGCGGGCCGGGATTGGCGATGGAGGAGACGGCAAAGGGCAGCACGGCGGCGATCGCAGTGAACCCCAGGATCGCCAAGGGCAGGATCAGCACCGCAAGCATGGCGAACTTCATCTCGCGTGCCTCGATCTTCTTGCCGAGGAACTCCGGCGTGCGGCCGACCATGAGGCCGGCGACGAACACCGACAGGATGCAGAACACGAGCATGCCGTAGAGGCCCGAGCCCACGCCGCCCGGCAGGATTTCGCCAAGCTGGATCAGGAACATCGGCACGAGACCGCCGAGCGCGGTGAGCGAGTCGTGCATGGCATTGACGCCGCCATCGGAGAGGCCGGTCGTCACTGCCGCATAGAGCGCCGTCAGGGCCTGGCCGAAGCGGACCTCCTTGCCCTCCATGTTTCCCAGAGCGGGGTCGACGCCAAGGCCCGCAAGGATCGGGTTGCCGGACGTCTCCGCCCAGTAGATCAGCCCGACGCCGGTAAAGAGCAGGATGCCGATGGCGCACAGGATCGCCCAGCCCTGCCGCCGGTTCCCGACCATCTGGCCAAAGCTGTAGACGAGGGCCGCGCTGATCGAGAGCATGGCGAAGATGTTGAGGAAGTTCGAGAACGCATTGGGGTTCTCAAAGGGATGGGCGGCATTGACGTTGAAGAAGCCGCCGCCGTTGGTGCCGAGCTGCTTGATCGCCTCCTGGCTCGCAACCGGCCCGAGCGCGATGGTCTGCTGCGCGCCTTCAAGCGTGGTGGCCGTCACGGACGCATCGAGCGTCTGCGGCAGGCCCATGGCCACAAAGGCGATGGCGATGAGCGTCGCGATGGGCAGCAGGACGTAGAGCGTGGCGCGGGTCATATCGACCCAGAAATTGCCGATGGTCGTGACACTGGACCGCGCGAACGCCCGTGTCAGCGCGACCGCCAGCGCAATGCCGGTCGCGGCAGAGAGGAAATTGTGGACGGTCAGCCCCGCCATCTGGCTGAAATGGCTCATCGTCGTCTCGCCAACATAGGACTGCCAGTTGGTGTTGGTGACGAAGCTGACGGCGGTGTTGAAGGCGAGGTCCGGCGCGAGACCGGCAAAACTCTGCGGGTTGAGCGGCAGCATGTTCTGGAAACGCAGGATCAAGTAGAGCGAGACGAAGCCGGCGATCGAGAAGGCCAGCATTGCCAGCGTGTAGCCGAGCCAGCCCTGTTCCTTGCCGCGATCGACGCCCGAAATGGCGTAAAACAGCCGTTCAACCGGCCCGATGATCGGGGTGAGGAGATTGCGCTTTCCGTCGAATACGCTCGCCATGTAGAGCCCGAGCGGTTTCACCGCGAGCGCCACGGCGACGACCATCAAGCCAATCTGCAGCCATCCTGCAAAGCTCATCGCCGCCTCCTAGAACCGCTCGGGCGCAAGGAGCGTCAGGACGAGATAAATCGCGAGGCCGAGCACGACCACCAGCCCAAGGATCAGGTCGAACATCACAGCCTCCCGAGCGCCCGGGCATAGAGCCCGAGGGCGGCGAAGACGCCCGCGCCGAGCGCGAGATAGACGACATCGAGCATGACAATCTCCAGCAATCAAAGTGCGCTGGTGTCGCGCCGAACCGGATCAAGGGTCGATTGCGGAAGCGGACCTGAAACATAAGGAAATCATAAAGGCGTGCGCATCCCCGGGGTCCATCGTCACTTTGACAATGGTCCGCTTTGGGCCAGGAACCGGCTTTTGACCTAAGGTGAACTGGCTCGCGGGAGCGAAGCGGTGGGCGGGTTGGCAGGAGTGTTTGCCATGGATGCCGCCGTTCAAGTACGCCAGCCTTGGAACAAGGGACTGATTGTCGGGCAGAAGCGTCCGCTCCTTCCGAGGCAGGTATGGTCCATACGAGTTCGCCTCGAGATATCTGCCTCGGCAAGGGACCTCGCCCTTTTCAACCTTGCGATCGATAGCAAGCTGAGAGCATCGGACCTGGTCCGACTCAAGGTCGAGGACGTCTGCTCGGGACCTGTCGTTCGCGATCGCGCGACGGTAACTCAACTTAAGACGGGACGACCCGTCCAATTCGAGATCACTGAGGTCACACGGCAATCGATCGAACGACTGATCGCCATTCAATCACTAAACAGCGGCTACCTCTTTCGAAGCCGATCGCAGGGCCAGTCGCACATCTCCTCCCGGCAGTATGCTCGCATCGTTCACCGCTGGATAGGCAACATCGGATTGGACGACCGCGGCTTCGGCACACATTCGCTCCGGAGAACCAAGGTCGCGCAGCTCTATCGCAAGACGGGGAACTTGAGGGCCGTCCAGTTGCTACTTGGCCACGCC
>JBEBHC010000084.1:0-14105 GCA_040081185.1 Devosia sp.
ACGGTCGAGCTCTCGCACAGCGGTAATGCGCGCAATGCCGCGGGCACCGTCGGCTTCCTCGCGCACGATCCGCGGGTGGTGGTGATTCCGCTCGATCCGACGCAGGCCGCCGCCCTGGGCGCCAAGATCTATCCACTCGCGGCCGATCCCTTCAAGTTCCCGGAAGCCGTGCTGATCGATGGGGGCGGGCGCGGCTCCGGTGGGGCGGATCACCTCTTCGACGCCGCGCGCCATTTCGAGGTTCTGCGGGTAGGGCATGCCGTGCGTGATGATGGTCGATTCAAGCGCGACGACGGCAGCGCCAGCATTGAGCGCGGCCGCTACTTCGTCGCTGATGGTGAGATAGGGTGTCAGGGACAAATCGGAGTTCCTTGCCGCGCCTGCGGCTGCGTTTCGACCCACTTGCGGTGCCGGATGCGGCAGCGTCAAGTGGCCGCGCAAATGACGGCGCGATTGGCTGGCCAAACCCTTGTTTGAGGGGGCGTTTGGCTCTAGGGTCCGGCATCATTTCGACCTTTGAAGACGGGTTAACCCGCTGACATGACGAGCATTGGTTCCGGCCGCCCTCCGGACCGATCCAGGCCCCGAGCGGGGCTCTTTGCGAACCGTCCTCTCCCCGGCGCGAACCCGCGCCGCTTGGCCTCCGAAAACCGATTCCCTCTTAGAGCCGAGACCGCCGCCGGATGAATCTTGCGGCGGTTCGCTTTTGTCCGCGACCTGCCGCTCGTTTCCACCCCATGCCCGCCGGTGCCGACGGCATGCCCGATGACAAGGAGAATTTCATGAGAACATCGATCACCCTGGCGCTCGCCGCGCTGCTGCTGAGCAGCAGTGCCGTGATGGCGCAAGAGGAGAAGGTCCTCAATGTCTATAACTGGTCGGACTATATCGCCGAGGACACGATCCCCAAGTTCGAGGCGGCGACGGGCATCAAGGTCAATTACGACGTCTTCGACAGCAACGAACTGGTCGAGGCCAAGCTGCTCGCCGGCAATTCCGGCTATGACGTGGTGGTGCCTTCGGGCTTCTTCCTCGAGAGGCAGGTGCAGGCCGGCATCTTCAAGGAACTCGACAAGTCGAAGCTCCCCAACCTCGCCAACATGGATCCGGACGTGATGGCGGCGACGGGCGTGCACGACCCCGACAATGCCCACTCGATCGACTACATGTGGGGCACGACGGCGATCGGTTACAATCCAGCCAAGCTGAAAGAGCGGCTGGGCGACCAGCCGATCGACACGTGGGACGTGGTGTTCAAGCCGGAACTGGTGTCCAAGCTCCAGGATTGCGGCGTGACGCTGCTCGATGCGCCGGCCGAGGTCGTGGCGTCGGCGCTCAACTATCTCGGGCTCGACCCGAATTCGGAGAGCACCGACGATCTCAAGAAGGCAGAAGACCTGCTGATGTCGATCCGGCCCTATGTACGCTACTTCAACTCGAGCCAGTACATCGACGATCTCGGCAATGGCGAAGTGTGCCTGTCCGTGGGCTATTCCGGCGATGTCTTCATCGCGCGCGACGCCGCGGCAGAAGCCAATGCGGGCACCGAGGTGGCCTACGTGATCCCGAAGGAGGGCGCGCTCAAGTGGTTCGACCTATTCGCCATCCCGGCTGACGCGCCGCATCCCGAGAATGCGCTGGCGTTCATCAACTTCATGATGGACCCGGAAGTGGCTGCGGCGAACACGAACTACGTGTTCTACGCTTCGGGCAACAAGGCCGCTCTTGCGTTCGTCGATGCCGAAGTGAAGGACGATCCAGCGATCTATCCGCCGCCGGACGTGTCTGCCAAGCTGTTCAATCTCAAGGCGCATACGCCGGATTTCGACGAGTTGCTGACCGAGACCTGGCAGCGCATCAAAGCCGGCTCGTAAACTGCAGTGAATCTGCGGGACGGGGCTGTCGCTCCGTCCCCGCTACCACCCGGGGGTGATCCACAGATGGCCAAGAAGCCACTCCTCGCCGCCGACACGAGGCCATGGCGCGATCCGGCGATTGTTCCGTTCGTGCGCATCCGCAACGTCACCAAGAAATTCGGGGACGTGGCCGCGGTCGCCGATGTTTCGCTCGATATCTACAAGGGTGAGTTGTTCTGCCTGCTCGGCGGTTCGGGCTCGGGCAAGTCGACGCTGCTGCGCATGCTGGCCGGCTTCGAGCAGCCGACTTCGGGCCGGATCGAGATCGATGGCCAGGATATGACGGGGGTGCCGCCCTACAACCGGCCGGTTAATATGATGTTCCAGTCCTACGCGCTGTTCCCGCATATGACGGTTGAGCAGAACGTAGCTTACGGTCTGAGGCGCGATAATCTTTCGCGCGGGGTCATCGCCGCCCGGGTCGACGAACTGCTGAAACTGGTCAAGCTGGAGGGCTATGGTCAGCGCAGGCCCAACCAATTGTCAGGCGGGCAGCGTCAGCGCGTTGCGCTGGTGCGAGCGCTGGCCAAGCAACCGAAGCTGCTGTTGCTCGACGAGCCGCTGGGTGCCCTCGATAAGAAGCTGCGCGAGGAAACCCAGTTCGAGCTGGTCAAAATCCAGGAGACGCTGGGCGTAACCTTCGTGGTGGTGACGCACGACCAGGAAGAGGCGATGAGCCTTGCCACCCGCATCGGGGTGATGAACCAGGGCGAGATCGCCATGGTGGGCGAACCAACCGAGATCTACGAGTTCCCCAACTCGCGCTTCGTGGCCAATTTCATCGGCTCGGCCAACATGGTCGAGGGCGTGGTCACCGAGGACGAGCCGGATCACGTTCGCCTCAGCTCCAAGGAACTGGGCGCGGACATCTATGTCGATCACGGCGTCGACTGCTCGCCCGAGCAGATCCTGTGGTGGGCGATCCGGCCCGAGAAAATCGTGCTGACGCGGGAGAAGCCGCAGCCTGAGGCCGGGGTCCCGGCAGAGACCAACATGGTCAAGGGCTATGTCGAGGACATTGCCTATCTGGGTGACATGACGGTGTACCAGGTCCGGCTAGAGAATGGACGCTACCTGCGCGTCACCAAGACCAATGCGCTGCGCGGCGACCCCGATGCGATCTCGTGGGACGAAACTGTGTGGGCGAGCTGGGCCGGCTCGTCCGGCTCGGTACTGGTGTCATGAACGAGCAGATCAGGCGCTGGCTGGCGGCATTCGGCATTACCGGCCGCGGGCTGGTAATTGCAGCGCCAGCGGCGTGGCTGACGGTGTTCTTTCTCGTGCCGCTGGCAGTGGTGTTCGGGATATCGCTGGCCACCAAGAAATTCGGCCAGCCGCCGTTCACCGATCTGCTGACGACCGAGAGCGGTACGGTGCAGCTGACGCTGCATCTGTCGAACTACATCAAGCTCATCCAGGACTCCAATATCGGAGAGGGGTTCTGGCTGCAGCTGGGGCTCTATTTCGTCGTAGCACTCGTCGCGCTGGTGATCGGGCGCAACCTGCGCAAGACTTCCGAGCCGGCGGCCGTGGTCGCGGTCTATGCAGTGGCGGTAGTAGCGCTCGCGCTGCTGCTGGGTACGCTCTATACCGCCGATCTCAACGTTTACCTCACGGCCTTCCTGAGCTCGATCAAGATCGCAGCGATCTCGACGGTGATCGCGGTGCTGATCGGCTATCCGATGGCCTATGCCATAGCGCGCGCGCCGGACCGCTGGCGCAATATCCTGCTGATGCTGGTGATCCTGCCGTTCTGGACGTCGTTCCTGCTGCGCGTCTATGCGCTGAGCGGATTCATGCGCGGCGAAGGCGTGATCAACAACCTGCTGGGCATTTTCGGCATCCCACCGCTGGTGATGCTGCAGACCGACTTCGCGGTCTATGTTGGTATTGTCTATTCCTACCTGCCGTTCTTCATTTTGCCCCTCTACACCAATCTGGTGAAGCTCGACGGTGCGCTGCTCGAGGCATCGGCCGATCTCGGTTCGCGCCCGTGGCAGACGTTTCTGTCGGTGACGCTGCCGCTGTCGATGTCGGGTGTGGTCGCGGGGGCAATGCTGGTGTTCATTCCAGCCATCGGCGAATACGTGATCCCGTCGCTGCTCGGCGGACCGGGCACGCAGATGATCGGCCGCATTCTCTGGGACGAGTTCTTCAGCAAGACAAACTGGCCACGCGCCGCGGCGCTGGCGATTACCATGCTGGTGATTGTGGTCATTCCGTTCATGCTGATGCAACGGGCGCAGAACGCCGTGGTGGAGGGCCGCTGATGCGCAAGGGCCTGTTCCTGCCGGTGGTCTCGACGATCGGCTTCATCTTTCTGTATGCGCCGATCATTTCGCTGGTGGTGTTCTCGTTCAACGCCAACCGGCTGGTCACGGTGTGGTCAGGCTTTTCGGTCAAGAGCTATGTCAGCCTCTGGGAGGACCCGCAGCTGTTGCCCGCCGCCGGGCTGAGCCTGCAGATCGCCGGTGTGGCAGCAAGCATCGCGCTGGTGCTCGGCACGCTGTGTGCCTATGCGCTGGTTCGCTTCCGCCGGTTCCGCGGCAAGACCGTGTTGCAGGCGACGGTGTCGGCGCCGCTGGTGATGCCCGACGTGATCACCGGCCTCGCGCTGCTTTTGCTGTTCGTGGGCATGCAGTCGGTGATCGGGTGGCCGAGCGGGCGCGGGGTGCTGACCATCATCATCGCGCACTCGATCACCTGCATGGCCTATGTCACGGTGGTGGTGCAAAGTCGGCTGACCGACCTCGATCTCAGCCTCGAAGAGGCGGCGATGGACCTTGGTGCGACGCCGGTGCGGGTGTTTTTCGACGTGACACTGCCGATCATCGCGCCGGCGCTGGTTTCGGCGTGGCTATTGGCATTCACGATTTCGCTCGACGATCTGGTGATCGCCAGCTTCGTGTCTGGTCCGGGCTCGTCGACTTTGCCGATGGTGATTTTCTCCAAGATTCGGCTCGGCGTGGCGCCGGAGGTCAATGCGCTCGCGACCATCATCATCGCGCTCGTGGCGAGCGGCGTGCTGGTGGCGACCATCATGCAGATCCGCCGGCCGAAGATGCGGGCGTAATTCACGGCCGACCGGCGGTTACAGCTCCAAGCAGCTCAAGGCATTTCCGCGATGCGATCCGCGTCGACGGGAATCCACTATTTGCGTCTCACGTCTTGCCGCCCATCAGCGCGAAAGACCTCTATTCCTCGCTCTTGACATATAACTGACCGGTCAGTTATTAACTAACTGACCCGACGGTTAGTATGATGGAAGAGCGGATGATCGAGGCAGCTAGATCTCCCAAGTTTCGCCGGCGTGCTGAGGCGCGGCCGGACGAAGTGCTGGATGCGGCGCTCGACCTGTTCATCGAGAACGGTTTTGCGGCGACCCGGGTCGAGGACATTGCGGCCCGGGCCGGGCTCAGCAAGGGGGCCGTCTATCTCTACTTTCCATCCAAGGAGGCCATCCTCGAGGGGCTGGTGAAGCGCGCGGTTATTCCGATTGCCAACAATGCGCTGGTGGTCGCGGAAACCTATGTGGGCGACCCGCGCACGGTGATCACCATGGCGATGAAGACGCTGGCGGGGCACCTGAGCGAGCCGCGCGTGCTGGCCATCCCGAAGCTGATGATGCGCGAGATGATCAACTTCCCCGACTTTGCGGCGATGTACCGGCGCGAAGTGCTGGACCGCGTGCTGCCGGTGGTCTCGGCGATGCTGAGGCGAGGCATAAAGGAGGGGTACCTGCGGGAGGTCGATCCGGAACTGACGATCCGGTCGATCGTCGGGCCCGTGCTGCTGCACATCCTGCTCGATGAGGTCTTTGCCATCCGTCCCGAGGGGGGGCTGACGCTCGACAAGCTGATCGAGAACCATTTGGGCATCCTGTTCGACGGGCTTAGCGCGCCGCACAGCGACAAGCGCTTCATGGCGACGTGAGGCAGCAATGAACGAGATTTTCGCCTGGGTGATGGGGATTGTCGCAGCCGTGCTGCCGGGGTTCGGTCAGCCGGCCGTGCCGGTCTGGAACGGCTATGTCGAGGCCGACTATGTCTATGTGTCGGCGGCGAGCGCCGGGCGCATCGCCTCGATCGCGGTGGGTGAGGGCGCGGCGGTGAGCCGCGGGCAGGTGCTATTCACACTGGATGCAGGGCAGCAGCAGGCACTGCTGGCGGCGGCCGAGGCACGAGTCGCGGCGGCGCAGGCCAATCTCGACAATCTGCTCACCGGCAGTCGCAGCGAGGAGGTGGATGTGATCCGCGCCTCGCTGGAAAAAGCGCGGGCGGATCTGTCGCTGGCGACACAGAGCCTGGCGCGGACGCAGCGGCTGTTCGATCAGGGACTGGCGCCGGAGGCGCAGCTCGACCAGGCGCGGGCGGCGCTTGCTTCGGCACAGGCGATGGTATCGCAGCTTGAAGCGCAACTGAAAGTGGCGGTGCTGCCGGCGCGCGATGCGCAGCAGATTTCTGCGGAGGCGATGCTTGCTGCGGCAAAGGCCGATGCGGAACGGGCAAAAGCTGACCTCACGGACCGTACGGTCACATCGCCGGCGGACGGAAAGATCGAGCGGCTGTACTTCGATGCGGGTGAAGTGGCGGGGGCAGGGGTGTCGGTGCTGTCGCTGAGCGGCGCGGAAACAATAAGAATCAAGTTCTATGTCAACGAGGCTGACCGGACGGATTTCGCACTGGGGCAGCGCGTGGCCTTGAGCTGCGATGGCTGTGCCGACGGGCTGACCGCGATGATCGACTATTTCGCGTCCGATCCGCAGTTCACGCCGCCGATCCTCTACTCGCGCGACGAGCGCAGTCGTCTCGTGTTTCTCACCGAGGCGGCGGTCGATCAGCAGACGGGGTTATTGCCGGGGCAGCCGGTCAGCATCAGCCGGATCGAGTGAGCGATGGACAGTGCCGAGCCGGTCATCGATGTGCGGGGGCTGACCAAGCGGTTCGGCGAGCGCACGGTGGTCGATCACTTCGACATCAAAGTACCCAAAGGCGCGATCTACGGATTTCTCGGGCCGAACGGGTCGGGCAAGACGACCACGATCCGCATGCTGTGTGGGCTGTTGACGCCGGATGAGGGCGAGGGGACGTGTCTCGGGCTCGATGTGCGGGCGGATGCGTCTCGCATCAAGGAAGAAGTCGGCTACATGACGCAGAAGTTCTCGTACTACGAGGACCTGACGATCCGCGAAAATCTCGATTTCGTGGCGCGCATGTACCGGCTGGACCGGCGGCGCGAGCGCGTCGATACGGCACTGGCCGATCTCGGCCTGGGGGACCGGGCAAAGCAGTTGGCTGGCTCGCTGTCGGGCGGTTGGAAGCAGCGACTGGCGCTGGCGGCGTGCCTGTTGCACGAGCCGCAATTGCTGCTGCTCGACGAGCCGACGGCGGGTGTCGATCCGAAGGCGCGGCGTGATTTCTGGGACGAGATCCGGCGACTGAGTGCTCGCGGTGTCACGGTGCTGGTGTCGACGCACTACATGGATGAGGCCGTGCAGTGCGACTTCATCACCTACATCGCCTACGGCAAGAAGCTGATCGACGGACGGTCGCCGGAGATTGCCGGCATGGTGGGGCTTACTACCTACCGGATCGAGGGGCCGGACCTTCCGGGACTCGAGGTGCGACTGAAGGACGAGAAGGGTGCCGAGCAGGTGGCGCGGTTCGGCGCTGTGCTGCATGTGTCGGGGCGCGACAAGGCGGGACTCGATGGGCTGGCGGCGCGGCTGACGGCGGAGGGCGTCTATCGTGTCAGCCTGCAGCAGGCGGGACTCGAAGAGGCGTTCATTTACCTGATGGCCGGGGCGCGCGACAATTTCGCGGTCGACGCGCCGGCGGAGGTGGCGGCGTGAGCGGCGGCTTTTCATTCCGGCGTTTCGGGGCGGTGCTGTTCAAGGAATTCATCCAGATGCGGCGCGACCGCGTCACGTTCGGGATGATGATCGGTCTGCCGATCGTGCAACTGATGCTGTTCGGCTTTGCCATCAACGCCGATCCGAGGCACCTGCCGACATTGGTGGAGATGGGCGACAATGGACCGCTGAGCCGGGCGATCGTGTCTGGCATGGCGCAATCGGGATACTTCGATTTTCGCGGTTCGGTGCAAGGTGCTGCTGCCGGGGAAGAAGCGCTGCGGCGCGGCGAGGCGAATTTCGTGGTGGTGATCCCGCCCGACTTCGAGCGCGACGTGATCCGGGGGCACAATCCCGAAGTGCTGGTGGCCGCCGATGCGTCGGACCCGTCAGCGGTCGGCGGTGCGGCGGGGGCTCTGCAGGGGATCGTCAATGTGGCGATCCGCGAGACGATGACCGGACCGCTGGCGCAGCAAAACGGTGCACCGCCGTTCAGCGTGACGGTGCATCGCGAGTACAATCCCGAAGGCAAGACCTCGACCAATATCGTGCCCGGGCTGCTCGCGATCATCCTGTCGATGACGATGGTGATGATCACTGCTGTGGCCATCGTCAAAGAGACGGAGCGCGGCACGATGGAGATGCTGATTGCCACGCCAGCGCGACCGTTTGAGGTGATGCTGGGCAAGATCCTGCCTTATGTGTTCGTCGGCTATGTGCAAACGGGTGTGTTTCTCGCGGCGGCATCGGTGGTGTTCCATGTACCGTTCGAGGGCAGCTGGATCGCGTTCTTTGTCGGCTGCAACCTGTTCATCGTGGTGAACCTGGCGCTTGGTTTCCTGATCTCGACAGTGGCTCGGAACCAGATGCAGGCGATGCAGCTGAGCTTCTTCTCGATCCTGCCGTCGATCCTGCTGTCCGGTTTCATGTTCCCGTTTGCGGGCATGCCGGGCTGGGCTCAGACGATCGGCACGGCGGTGCCGGCGACGCACTTCCTGCGGGTGGTGCGGGCGGTGATGCTGAAGGGCGGCGGAGTGGCCGATGTGGGCGCCGAGTTCGTCGCCATGCTCACCATCCTTGCAGCGATCTCCGCGATCGCCATGCTGCGCTATCGGCAGACGCTGGATTGAGTCGATGGACGATAATGATGAGGCGGAGCGGCTGGCGCGGATGCTGGCCGAACGGCAGCAGACGCTGAGCGCGGCGAAGGCCGCGAAGGCGCGGCAGTCGCTTATGGACCCGCGAGAGTTACGGACGCTGGCGGAAGCGGCCATGCGGCGGCACCGGTGCCTGCGGATCGGCTATCACGGGAGTTTCCGGCTCATCGAAGTGCACATCGTGGGGCGCACGAGCAAGGGGCGCGAGGCGCTGGCCGGGTATCAGGTCACCGGCGGCGGGCCGAAGGCGTCGAGCGGCTGGCGCAACATGGTGTTCGACGACATCATCAGCGCGGAGATCGATGATCGCGCCTCACTGGCGCCGCGCTCGGACTACAATCCGGACGATCTCAACTTTCCCGAAGTGTACTGGCAGGTCTAACCAGTTCGACCGGAAGGGTCCGTGCCCACGGTCGCGTGCGCTCATGCGTTATTCCGACCGCTGCGGGTCGTTGCCGCCGTGGAAACGGCCAAAGGTACGTGCCAGAGCAAGCCCCATCAACAGAACGCCAAAGCCGAGCGCCAAAGCGTGGAGCGGCACGCGGACGTCGAACGTGCCGACACGAGCGAGCAATAACCAGGCGACAACCAGGTTCATGAAGCCCCAGACGATGTTGAGGCTGGACGACGACAGGCCGACGCCGGGTGGCCTGGAGAAGATCGACTGAAAGGCGCGGTCGGAAACACCGTTGGTGAAATGCGGGATGGCGTTGGTGAGGAACGCGCCACCGAAGAACCAGGCGATGTAGTTGAGCCATTCCATCTGCGTTCTCCGTCAGGTGCCCAGCGCGGCGGTGACCTGGGCGATGAGCCGGTCGGTGTCCCAGTAGTTGGCCTTCAGCCACGGATCGGCGGCCTCGTAGTCTGCGATATCGGCGGCGACCCAGCCGAAGCGCAGGGCAACACAGTGGCGGCCAGGCTTGGTGTTGTACATGTGGGCCATGGCCTCGAAGACGCGCTTGGAGTGGCCATACGCATTCTGCTCGAACATCGCCCAGCGGGTCTTGGGGTCGGCCCAGTCGGATGAGGGGATAACAACGCGGGCGATATCGTAGCGGTCGCACGCGGTGAGGAGCCGTGCCGTGTCCACCACCGCTTGCCAATGGATGGCGTCGGGGTCTTCGACAATGGGGCTGGTCGCGACATGAATCAGACCCTCGGCCTGCTCGAAAGCGGCACGGACGATCTCGGATTCGTAGTCGATTTCGGCGAGCGTGGTAACGATTTCGGCGCCGTCAACGCGGTCGATGCCGATGGCGCCGGGGAAGGCGGCCATCAACCGGCTACCGATATTGCCTTGCGAGCCGAGGATGATGATGCTCACGGAGCAAGACCCATCATCTGGTCCTGCAACTGGCGCAGTGCGAAGAGGCGCGTCGCGGGGTCGGGGGCGGAATTGGCGCGGGTGAGCAGATCACCCTTCTTGACCGGTGCGGTGACGGTGCCACCTTCGAGCAGGCCCACCGGGACGGCACGCCGGACGCGGGAGTCGCCGATCTCGAGGGTGAAGCTGCGGTAGCAGGTTTCACCGATGGCGTCGAAGCGTTCGCCGACGGCGAGGTCACGCTTGGCGACGGCGCAGACTTCGGCGGATGGGTTGGGCAGAGGCACCATGTCGGGCTTCCCGTAGAGCATAATTCTAGCGGCGGTGAGTGGGACCTCGAGCGACGTCAGGTGGTAGGGGCGGAAGAAGCTGTAGTAGGGGCCTTTGCCGATATGCAGATCATCCATACGTTCGATAATGCGCGGATGTTCAGCCTCAACGATGCAGAAGACGCCGGGAGCGACGCCCTTGCCGACGGTGAAGTCGACAACGCCCTTCTTGTTGAGGATGCCGCCATCGGCTTTTGGGATCAGCACCTTGACCATTTGGTCGCGGTCGGCGGCGGGGCCGTGCATGCCCGGCACGTCGGGGACGAGGCCGGTGGCATTGGCGATGCAGGCCATCTCCACCATGGTCTTGGAGCCATCGACGAACTCGACGAGCATGCGCGGGTTCATGTTCCGGCGCGTTGCTTCCTCGCGGTAGTCATCGGGGACGGCGTCGCGATTGAAGGCGTTGTTCTTGCCCTTGCCAGCCGCGACGATGCGATAGCCAAGTGCGCTGGCGAACTCGATCAGCTCCATGCACGAACTGGGCTCGTCGCCCGCGCCGACGGAATAGACGACGCCGAGGCGGTCAGCCTGCGCCTTGAGGTAGGGGCCGATGGTGACGTCGGCCTCTACGTTCATCATCACCAGGTGCTTGCCGTGCTCCATCGCCATCAGGTCGAAGTCGGCGGCGACACCGGGCTTGCCGGTGGCATCGATAACGACGTCGATCAGAGGGTTGGTCACCATGGTTTCGACCGAAGTGATGGCGCATTTGCCGGCTTCGATGGCGGCAGTAACCTTCGATTGCGTGTCGGCCTCGATGCCGTGGCTGTCGTCGCCGTAGGCGATGGTCATCGCTTCTTTGGCGGTGTGCGGGCGGCGGGTGGCGATGGCGGCGATCTCGATGCCGCGCATGAGCATGCCCTGGGTCACGAGGTCGGTACCCATTTCACCGGAGCCGATGACGCCGATGCGGATGGGCTTGTTGGCGTCGGCACGGGCGGCGAGATCGCGGGCGAGGCCGGTGAGGTGGACGTTGGCGAGCGGCAAATGGGCAGGCATGCGGTGGGGATAGCATTGCGGAATGGGGTGGGGAAGGGCAGCGGGAGGTCTGGCCGCCCCGTGATGCCCTTGGTGACGCCAGCGGGCTGGGGCATAGTGCCCGCAAGCGAGGATTCACCAGTCGATGCCGGGACCCGGCAATTCCAGCGAGCACAGCAGCGCGCGGGCCGAAACCGACCTGCGGCTGACAGCCGCTATGGCGGCGGCGCAGGCCGGCGACCGCGCAGCCTATGAACTGGTGCTGCGCGAGTGTGTGCCGATTGTGCAGCGCATTGCCCGGCATCAGGGTGCGGGCCCCGATTTCCTCGACGATGTGGTGCAGGATGTGCTGGTGACGATCCACGGCGCGCGCGCCAGCTACGATCCGGCGCGGCCGTTCACGGCATGGCTGACGGCCATCACGCAGCGGCGGACCATCGATATCCTGCGCAAAAGGACGCGACGGGGAGCGCGCGAAATTCATGCGCCGCTGGTGTTCGAGACGCATGCCGGGCCGGACAATCCCGAGGGCGATGCGGTGCGTAACGACGAGGCGGCACACCTTCATGCGCTGGTCGATGCGTTGCCCGAGGGGCAGCGCGAGGCGGTGCGGGAGCTGGCTCTCGACGAAAATTCCCTCGAGGATGCATCCAAATCGACCGGTCGAACGAAATCAGCATTGAAGGTGAATCTTCACCGGGCCATCAAATCGCTACGCGCCCGGATGGGCGGAGACGCACGATGAGAAGGACTGCCAATGTCTGACGGCAGCGATATCTCGCGCCTGATCGACGATCTGGGCGCCGATCTGAAGCCGGTACGGCGGTTGCCGCCGCCTTGGCTGCGGGCGCTTGTCTGGCTGGGCGTGGTGCTTGCGGTGGCGCTGCTGCTGGTGGCGACGCGTACGCTGCTGCCGGCGCTCGGCATCATCGGCAACGACCCGTTCATGCTGCCGGGTGCCTATGCGTCACTGGCGACGGCAGTGCTGGCGGCGATCGCGGCGTTCCAGTTGAGCCTGCCGGACCGGAGCGATGCCTGGGCGCTGCTGCCGCTGCCGGCGCTGGTGGTGTGGGTGGCCCTCAACGGACTGGGCTGTCTCGCGACACTCGCGATCCCTGGGGCGCAAACCTCGCCGTTCCAGTTCATGGTGTGCCTCGGCCTGATCTTTGCGATCTCGCTGCCGCTGACGGCGGCCATGATCGTCATGCTGCGCCGGGCCCGGCCGTTGCGGCCGCTGCGCGTCGGGATCCTCGGCGGGCTCGCCGCCTCGGGTGCCGCCGCGACGTTGCTGGTGCTGGTCCATCCGCATGATTCAGCGGTGCTGGATCTTGCGGCCCATGGTGTTGCCGTTCTTGTGATCATCGGGCTTAACGTGCTGCTCGGCGGGCGCTTGCTCGTGCCCGCAAATAAAATGCGGCGCGGCGCGTAACCTTTCCCGGCAGCACGGCGAATACGGAACATCGGCGGCCACGGAGGGCCTGCCGGGCCCAAGTTTCTGTAACCCATGCAAGGAATTTTGCCATGACGCTTCATCCGCGCCACACGACCACTATTGTCTCCGCGATCGCGCTGATCGCTGCTCTTGCCACGCCTGCATCGGCGCAGGATGCGATGTCATCGACGCCGATGGCAGGTGACGCGATGTCCACCGATGCCATGTCTGCCGATGCCATGTCTGCCGATGCGATGACGCCGGATGCCATGGCCCCGGATGCCATGGCTCCTGACGCGATGGCGATGGACGCCATGTCGCCGATGGCCGACGGCATGATGATGGACGACATGGCGATGGCCAATGACATGTCGAACATAGGCAGCGCCATGATGGGCGAAGGGCGGACCATCATGGTCACGATCCAGAACGTGCTCACCGGCCAGCCCTTCTCGCCGTCGTTCTTCGAGGCCCGCACGCCCGATTCCGCTCCGCTTTTCAGGCTGGGCGAGAAAGCATCCGACGCGCTGGCTGCGGTGGCCGAGGGCGGCAATATCGGGATGTTCTCGGTCGGTGCGGCGATGAACAAGGACTCGACGCTGGGCGATGCCTCGCTCGCTATCCACACCCTGCCGGGCCAGACGCGCACGTTCATCATCCATGTCGATGCAGCCCATCCGCTGATCGACGGAGTCTGGATGCTGGGCAACACCAATGACGGCTTCTCGGGCGTGAGCGCCGTCGACGCCTTCAGCCTGACGGCACCGGTGACGGTCGACGTGCTCGGCTACGACGCCGGCTCGGAGAACAACAACGAGAAGAAGGGCTTCCTCGGTGCCCTCGGCGGCGGCAATGAGCGCGATCTCGAGAACGGTGTGATCACCGCCCATACCGGCATCCGCGGCGACGTCGATGCGCCGAAGGAGTGGAGCTGGGACGTGAATGCCCCGGTGGCCCACGTCACCTTCACTCCGCTCAACTAACCAATCGGAGGGCGGCTGGCTTGTCGCGCGCCGCCCTCTCTCGTTCACAGCAAAGGGGAAGACATGGTGGATGTGCGATTTGACGGGCTGGTGAAGCCGGTGCGGCGGGGTGGCTGGAGCGCGCGACAAGCC
>JBEBHC010000236.1:0-3757 GCA_040081185.1 Devosia sp.
CACGACCAACCTACGACATCCAACCCCGCCGAGTGCCTCGGCAGGGACCGGCGAAACTCGCCCTCAAATCTGGAGAACCCAAAATGACCATGACCCTCCCCGCCTCCCCCATCCCGTCCCGTCTCGGCACAGCGCTGCGCTACACCGGCGCCTTCATCGCCGGTTTCGCCTCAGTCGCGATACTGTCGATGGCCGCAGATGCCGTGCTGCACTCGACTGGCATCTACCCCAACGACGGGTCGGTCGGCAGCGACGGCAACCTGGCTTTCGCGCTTGCCTACCGAACGGCCTTCACCGTGTTCGGCGGCTGGCTCGCCGCGCGGTTGGCACCAGCGCACGGTCTGCGGCTCGCAATCATTCTCGGTGCTGTCGGCACGCTCGCGGCCACGGGCGGCGCTATCGCCATGTGGGGCGTTGGCCATCACTGGTACCCGGTTGCCCTCGCGGCCCTCGCCCTTCCTTCCACCGCACTCGGCGGTTGGCTCTTCACCCGCGCTTCGCGCTAAGCTTCATCCTAAGGAGACTTCCGATGACCACCACCACGATCACGCCGTTCCTCTGGCTCGACGGCACCGTTCCGGAAGCCACCAAGTTCTACACGACGGTGTTCCCCGACGCCAAAGTCGAAACCGTCAACGACTTCATGTCCGTGTTCGAAATCCAGGGGCAGCGCTTCTATGCGCTCAATGGCGGGCCCATGTTCAAGTTTACCGAAGCGGTATCCTTCTTCATCAGTGTCGATACCCAGGAAGAGGTCGACTATTACTGGGACAATCTCATCGCCGGCGGCGGCGAGCCCTCGATGTGCGGCTGGCTCAAGGACAAGTATGGCCTCAGCTGGCAGGTCATCCCACGCAAGCTGATGGAGCACCAAAGCAGCCCCGACCGAGCTGCAGCCGCACGCTCGCAGGAGGCCATGCTCAAGATGCGCAA
Organism: Devosia sp.; assembly: GCA_040081185.1. Taxonomy (GTDB): domain Bacteria; phylum Pseudomonadota; class Alphaproteobacteria; order Rhizobiales; family Devosiaceae; genus Devosia_A. The sequence goes on from JBEBHC010000236.1 coordinate 934, forward strand.
GATCGTCATCGCCGATCTGGAAAAGGCATATGCCGGCAAGTAAGCCGCGACCCGACGCGAAGGCAGCGGCACTCACCGCCGCTGCCTTCACCAGGCACCTGCTCGCCCTTCAGGACGATGAGGAGCTGCGCAAGATCCAACGCTACTTCAAATCCGGCGAGGGCGAGTATGGCCACGGCGACACCTTCATCGGCGTCCGCATGGGCTCCATCTTCGCTCTCGCAAAAGAGTTCGTCGCGCTACCGATCGACGAGATCGAGAAACTCCTCGACAGCGACATTCACGAATCCCGCGTCAGTGCCCTCTCGATCATGGCCAAGCAGTTCGCCTTGAAGACGACCACCGAGGCGCAGCGCAAGGAACTCTACGACCTCTATCTCCATCGCCACGACCGCATCAACAACTGGGACCTCGTCGATCTCGCCGCCTGGCATGTCATCGGGCCGTGGCTCGTCGGCAAGCCACACGCGATCCTCCACAATCTGGCCAAGTCCAGGAACATGTGGGAGCGGCGTACGGCCATTCTCGCCACCTTCGCCTTCATCAAGCGCGGTGAACTCGACGACACCTTCGCCATCGCCGAGCGCCTCCTCACGGACCCCGAAGACCTGATCCACAAAGCTGCTGGCGGCATGCTCCGCGCTGCCGGTGACAAGGACCTCACGGCACTAACCGGCTTCCTCGAACGCCACGCCGCAAGCATGCCCCGCACCATGCTCCGCTACGCCGTCGAACACTTGACGCCCGCGCAGCGCAAAGACTGGCTAGGCCGCGGCAAGTAAGCGAACGGATTTCCTTACATCGGCACTTGCCGATGGAACACGGAAGGCGCAGAGTCTGGTTTCCTCCAAATCTGCAGCACCCATTTCCCATGTCTCTTCTGTTTTCGCCGCTCACCCTGCGCGGGCTCACCCTGCGCAATCGTACCGTCGTTGCACCCATGTGCCAGTACTCGGCGCAGCACGGGGTCGCCAACGACTGGCATCTCGTCCACCTCGGTCGCTTCGCCATCGGCGGCTTCGGCCTCGTCATCATGGAGGCGACAGGCGTTACGCCGGAGGGCCGCATCTCCTACGGTGACCTCGGCCTCTGGGAGGACGGACAGATCGCGCCGCTACAGCGGATCGTGAATTTCCTGCACAATGAAGGTTCCGCAGCGGGCATCCAGCTTGCCCATGCCGGCCGCAAGGCATCGACGCCCATCGCCTGGCGCCACGGCTTCGACGAGACCGAAGCGGAAAAGCCAGTTGTTGCGTTCGAGCACTGGACGCCCGTCGCCCCCAGCCCAATCATCCACTCCGAGATCCACCCCGGCTACTCCCTTCCACACGCCCTCACGGTAGAAGAGATCGCGGCGACAGTCCGCGCCTTCACCGATGCGGCCAGGCGCGCCGACACTGCCGGGTTCGACCTGGTAGAAGTTCATGGCGCACACGGCTATCTCATCAACCAATTCCTCTCGCCCCTTGCCAACAAGCGCACCGACCAATACGGCGGCTCCCGCGAGAACCGCATGCACTTCGCCCTCGAAGTCGCGGATGCGGTGCGCGCCGTCTGGCCGGCGCACAAGCCGCTGCTCATGCGCATCTCCGCCACCGACGGTCATCCCGACGGCTGGACCATCGAGGACTCCAAAGTCCTGGCGAAGGAACTCTCGGCACGTGGGGTAGACGCAATCCACGTCTCGTCCGGCGGATTCGATGGCGCAACGATCAAGCCGGGGCCGCTCTACCAGGTCGAGCTGTCGAAGGCAGTGCGTGACACCGGCGCCAAGACCGTGGCCGTCGGCCTCATCACGGAGCCCGAGGATGCTGAAGCCGTACTGGTGCGCGGCGAAGCGGACCTCGTAGCTTTTGCCCGTGGCGCGCTCGAGGACCCAAACTGGGCCATCCACGCACACCACGTTCTCGACGGCGCCGAGTACGACCTCTGGCCCAAGCAGGCCCGCGAGCGTGTTCGCGCCAAGGACCGGGTGCTGGGGCTCCGGAAGGCGTCCTGAGGCCCGCTCACTTGGCGTTCAGAATTGGATTGGCATAGGCTCGCCCATCATGTTGAGGAGCCAATCATGAACTTGAAACGCGTGGCGGTGCTTTCCGCCCTGCCCCTTCTGGCGGCCTGCGCCCCGGAAGTTGAGAGCACGATCTACGTCGCCGACATCGAAACCGCCGTGACCTCCGATGCGGCCGTCTCCGTGCCGGCGGTGCTGCGTGTGCCGCAGCAAGGCGAGGACGAATGCAAGGCGGGTCTCGACGCGCTGATCGAAAGGCTGAAGGCGATCGCACCGGTTACCGGCAAGGGCCAGTGCATCAGCAAGGACCAGGATGGCTCGGGCACTCAGCTCGCCGAAGTCGAGACCGCGTTGCAGCTCATCCCCGCCGGCGGCACGGTGCCCGACGGCAATCTCTTCGCGATCGAAGTGGCGACCACCGATGCTGGCGCCTACGACCTTACGTTCAAAATGCTCAAGCCCATCGGCGATGTGGTCAAGGCACTGCAGACCGGCGACTCGATGCAGACCGAGTTCACCGCGACGCGGATGATCTTCACGTTGAACAACGACGGTGCGGACCCGGTCACGGTCACCGGCAACCACGTCTTCCTGGACAACAAGCCGGCCATCATCGACCTGACTGATCCGGTCGAGATCGCCCGGCGCGGCGAAGCCGTTCTCCGCTTCTCGGACGTGGCAGCGACCCACGTCGAGCAGGGCAACAGCTACTGGTTTGCGACAATCAGTCCCGCCAACTGAGTTGGACTTGGTTTCGCCGAATTCTCGGCATGACCTTGCAACCGCACGCGGAAACCCCCACGTGCGGTCTGTCAT
>JBEBHC010000237.1:0-3728 GCA_040081185.1 Devosia sp.
TCATAGGGGTGGGGCTGGCTTGGTTGAAATCACTTCGAGGCCGGAACGGCGGGCGCGGGCCTCCAGAGGTCGATGGGGCGCGGCGCGTTGGTCGGAAAGGGCAGCTCGACCTTGCGCCCGGTGCGGGCGGATTCGTAGGCGGCGAAGATGACTTCGAGCACGGCGCGGGCATCCTCGCCGGTGACGAGGGGTGTCTTGTCGTTCTGCACACAGTCCACGAAGTGCGCCATCTCGGCATGGAAGCCGTAGTTCCAGGCCTCTTCATAGATCGTGAAGCTCCAGCCGGTGGTCGGGCCGGATTTTTCCACGGCATAGTCGTAGCCTTTCACACTGTAGGTTTCGATCGAATTGCCGTGCAGCAAATCCGCGTAGGCGACGCCACCCGTGCCGTAGACCTCGGCGCGATCATCCATGCCGCCGAGCTTCGTCCAACTCTCTTCGGCGACACAGGTGACGCCGTTGGCAAACTCCAAGATCAGAATCGCGTTGTCGTCACCGCGCGTTTTGTCGCCGTGCACCAGCGTGTCCATCTGCGCGTAAACGGACTTGATGGGTGGCCGGCCCAGCATCCAGCGGAAAAATTCAATCGCGTGGCAGCCCATGTCCATCGTGACGCCGCCGCCGGAGCGCTCGACATCCCAAAAGTGTGCGGCGTGCGGTCCGTCGTGCTTTTCCATTTGCTTGAGCAGCGTGGGCCGGCCGAGGGCGCCGGAATCGAGCAGTTGTTTCAGGCGCACGTATTTCGGCGCGAAGCACAGCTCTTCGGCATACATCAGCTTCACACTGTTCTCGCGGCAGGCCGCGATCATTCGGTCGGCTTCAGCGAGGTTCAGGCAAAGCGGCTTCTCGATTACGATGTGCTTGCCCGCCGCGGCCGCGTCGAGGACGACTTGGCAGTGCAGATGATTGGGCACTCCGACGACGATCATTTGGATGTCGGATCGATCGAGCAACTGTCGGTAGTCGGTAAACGCGGCCGGAATTCCGAAGCGTTGGGCGAAAGCTTGGGCGTTGCCGGGTGTGGGCGAGGCCACGGCGGCGAGGTGCGCGTGCGTGCAGTGTTTCAAGGCTTCCGCGTGAATCGCGGAAATAAACTGCGAGCCGATGAGGCCGACGTTGACGGGAGGTTTCATAGCGAGAGAAAGAGACAGTCCTGCGACGAGATGATAAACTGAGCGGGGTGGGCCGGCATGCGACGCAAAGGACCAATGGCGGCCTTGAATTGAGCGGCCGGAACCTCGACCAGTGTGCATGCCGATGTGCAGCCGGAGAAAAGACGGATGGGGGGCTGCGTCATGCTGCCTCCAGATTACCCGACGAAGCCAAGCCCAACAACCCCCGTAATCAAGGGGGAGAATATGCGCGGCCCGAGGAGCACGGCGCACGCGCACACGATGCAGCGGTTGTAGTGCGCATCATTTTTGTGCCCGCGTGTTGAATGCGATTCAGCCGCGAGCCATTTGGCTTAACCTTTCAGGTGAGATCAGCGCCGAATTTTCAGTCTGCGGATGCCGCCCGGAGTCGTTCATACCCGCGGCTTTTTGATTTTTTGACTCTGCGCAAGGTAGCGGCCGTCGTCCCGACGGCCATCCGACGCCGTGTCGGTCGGGACGACCGCCGCTACCTAAAGTCAAATTGTCACCAGCCATTGGTATCAGGTCAGAGTTGGCCACTTTCTGGCGGAGCAAGTTCCTCCGAACATATCAGCATTTCCAATCACGGTTGCATCAAAACGAACCGTTGCCCGCTGCGGACTTTACGGCCGCAATCACACTGCGGGCGTCATCTGAACCCCCGCGCTCAATCGTCCACCTGCACGGTCGTCGCCTCGTGGGCGCGCAGCGACAGGTAAAGCAAACCGGTGACCATGGCGATGCCGGCAAGAAAGGCGAGCGAGGTGGCCCAATTGAAGCGCTCGGCGAGCAAAGGCATGACGAGGTTGGCGCAGAGCTCGCCTACGAGGTAGCCGCCGAGGCCGACGAACCCGACCGCAACGCCAGCAGCACGCAGGGGCACGAGGTTGAGAGTCAGGACATTGACGATGAGTTGCGGCCCGTAGATCAACATGCCCATGAGGCCGGCGGAGACGAGGAGCAGCGGGTAGCTGCGGTTGCCCATGTAGAATACGATGAGGCCGGCGAGCGCGGCGAGGCCGAGGCAGCCGACCAGCGACTGCCGGTTGGGCAGTGTGGCCGACAGCCAGGCGAAAAGGAACGAGCCGGGGATGGCGATCCACTCGAGCGAACTGAACGCCATTGAATATTGTGCGCGGGTGAACCCCATCTCCGTGCCGAGGAAGGCGGGCATCCAGTTGAGGATGCCGAAGCGCAGAAAGTAGAGCATGGCGTTAATGGCGGCGAGCGTGAGGATGACGCGATTGGTGAAGACCTCGCGCCGCACCAGCGTCCAGTAGGCCGCCGCCGGCTCGCCGCGCGCACGGGGCGAACCGGTCTCGCCGTAGATATCATCGAGCGTGCCGAGGTTCTCGACCTCGGGGCGGTCGCCACCGATGCGCCAGAAGAGGAAGCTGATTGCGAGCACGACGGCGCCGGGCACCCAGAAGGCGACCGCGAGGTTGTCGGGCCCGGCCCAGCCCAAGAGCCCGGTGATGATCAAGGGGAGCCCAGCACCGCCGAGGTTCTGCGAGGTGTTCCAGATGGCGATGCCGGCGCCGCGCGATTTGTTGGGATACCAGTTGGCGATCATCGTCATCGAGGCCGGGGCGAGCGCGCCCTGGATGAGGCCGAGTAACAGCATGGCCCCAAAAAGGACGGGCAGGCTGGAGATGAAACTCATGCTGATGCACAGGGCAGCGCTGAGGCCGAGGGCGAGTGCGAAGGTCTTCCGCAGGCTCGTGCGGTCCACCACCATCCCCATGATGAACTTGCCGAAGCCGTAGGTCACGGTGAAGGCGGTGAGGATGAGTCCGACTTGGGTGAGCGACCAGCCGTTGGCCAAGCGCAGTGCCTCGCTGGTTAGTTTGAAGTTGTTGCGCACGAGGTAGGCGCACACATAGCCGACGTAGGCGACGAAGAATACCATCCTCCGACGCGCAAGGTAGCGCGCGAAGGTCTCGGGGTGCTTCTGCCGGAAGGCTTCCGAAGTGTCAGGCTTGGCGTGGGTGTGGCTCATGGGCGGCTCAGTTCCTCGTCGCCGCACCGCGTGTAACGCGGCCGGTGATGACTTGGCGCGCGCTTTTCAGGATGAGGTGGATGACGCCGGGCTCCACTGGGTCCCACGCGAAGGCCTGGCCCTCCGCCGTCATCGGGACTGTGGCCACCCAGCGGAGCGTCGAGCCTGCGGCCGGGAATTCGAGGACGCACAGCTCTCTCTCATCATGTCCGGTGACGAATAGGAACCCGCCCGGCCCAATGGCGCCGCCCGACATGCTGAAGCCGCGCGAACCGAGATGCGCGAGGAGCGCAGCGGGGAAAACCCAGCCGCGTCCGGTCGGGCGCCAGTCGTCGTCGTATTCTGCGAGGCGGGTCCAGCTCTGGTCCCTTCCTGGTTCGCCGCCGCGCTTGGCGTAGTGGACGAAACAGGCGAGCCAGCGACCAGCGCGCCGGTCGATCCACGTCAAGGAGCCGTCGGTGCGGCCGAAGCTCACTGAACCGAGGTGCTTCAACGTTGCAGGGTCCCACATCTCGACGGAACTGACATGAGGCACGCCCGGATAGTTGGAGTGCGCACCGTAGAGGCGGCCGCCATAGACCAGTCCCGCGTTGACG
>JBEBHC010000238.1:0-3695 GCA_040081185.1 Devosia sp.
GCAGACGGTGGCCGAGGAATGGGGGAACGGCCTGATCCGCAGCTGGAACACGGCCGACTGGATCGACCTGCCGCGCACCGTCGGTGAAAAGATCGCGAAGCTGATCGGCGCCGACCCGGGCACGGTGGTGGTGGCGGACTCGACATCGCTCAACCTGTTCAAGGTTCTCGCAGTCGCGCTCTCGCTACGACCGGACCGGCGCGTGATCCTGTCGGAAGAAGGCAACTTCCCGACGGACCTCTATATCGCTTCGGGCATAGCCGACTTGCTCGGCAAGGGTCACGAATTGCGCGCCGTGCCGCGCCAGGACCTCGCGAATGCCATCACCCCGGACGTTGCCGTGCTGATGCTGACCGAGGTGAACTATCGAACCGGCTTCAAGAACGACATGGCCGATTTGACGGCGATGGCGCACGCGGCCGGGGCGATCGCGCTTTGGGACCTGGCGCATAGCGCCGGCGCATTCCCGGTCGACCTGAAAAGTGCCGACGCGGACTTCGCCGTAGGCTGCGGATACAAGTACCTGAATGGCGGACCCGGCGCGCCGGCCTTCGCCTATGTCGCGCCGCGCTTTCTCGACGGGCTGCGTCAACCGCTGACCGGCTGGCTGGGGCACGCCAAGCCGTTCGCGTTCGCCCCGCACTATGAGCCCGCACCCGGCATCAATGCGCTCCGCGTCGGCACGCCGTCGGTCATCGGCATGTCCGCGCTCGATGCGGCGCTCAGCGCGTTCGACGGTGTCTCGCTGCAGGATCTGCGTCGTAAGGCGGACGCGCTGTGGGACTTGTTCGTCTCCGAGGTGAACGGTCCCGCGCCGGAACTGCAGCCGATCACGCCGGGCGATCCGATGCTACGCGGTACGCAGGCGTCGTTCCGGCATCCGGAGGCCTACGCCATCATGCAGGCGCTGATCGCGCGCGGTGTCATCGGGGACTACCGCGAGCCCGACATCCTGCGCTTCGGCATCACGCCGCTCTACCTGCGCTACATCGATGTGTGGACGGCGGCCAGGCAGATCGGCGAAGTGATGCTGTCGGGTGAGTGGAACCGGCCGGAATTCAAGCGCAAGGCGAAGGTGGTGTAGCTCACCACTTGCCGATGACGCGCTTGACCTTGGCCACGAAGCTTTCGAGCTGAGCGGGCGTAACGTTGTTCATGTTGTAGAGCGCGAGATAGGTCGGGGGCAGCATGCCGCCGAAGGTGACCCAGCCCCAGCGGCGGGCCATGCGGCGCGGCGGATCGCCCATCACCATGGTGCGGAAGCGGTCGCCACCATAGGACGTCACGAACGCGACCTTCTTGATGTGCTTGAGGTTGGGCCTGAGCTTGCCCTTGTCGGGCCCATCGCCGCCTTCGAGCACGAAGGAGACGCCGGGCATGAACACCCGGTCGAAATAGCCCTTGAGGATGGCGGGGAACCCGTAGTTCCAGACGGGGTGAACGATCACCAGTGCCTCGGCTGCCATCAACCTGTCGACATAGGGCTTGAGCTCGGGCGTGATGTTGTCGGGCACGTCATGATAGCCGAGCCGATCATCACGGCTCAGCACCGGATTGAAGTTCTCGGCATAGAGATCGACGAGGTCGGGCGTGTGACCCTTCGCCGTCAACGTCTCAAGAACGGCGTTACAGAGCGAACGGTTGAAGCTGGTCTCAACCGGATGAGCGTGCAGGACCATGACCCGCATCAGGCGGCACCAAGCGTCTTGAGGCCCTCGAACAGCCACGCGCGGCCGGAGTCGAAATCGAAATCCGGATCGTCCCAGGCGATCATCTTGCCCGGATTGAGGATGCCCTTCGGATCGGCTGACTTCTTGAACTCGAGTTGCGCGCGATCGGTGCGCTTCATCCCGCCTTCCTCCAGCGTGTAGCGGTGTGGATTGAAGACGAGGCAGCCATTGGCTTCGTGCAGCCGAATGATCTCCTCCAGCCGCTCCTCGCTGGTGTAGCGAACGACGGGCAATCCGGAGAACACGATACGTCCATCGAAGCGGGTCATCTCGATATGCATCGGCATCTCGTCGCCGAACAGGTTAATGGCCCATTTGACGTGCTCGAGATCGGGATACTGCGTCTGAAGATAGGTCACGCCGGGATCGAGCTTGAGGCCGCGCAGCGTGGTGTGGTTCCACGCCAGCTCATAGATCGGCGGTAACTTTGCCTTCTGTTCGTCCGGCACCTGGTCCATGCGCAGCAGCAGATCGCCCTTGTGGAACGCGATGAAATCGACGAGCGCTGCGACGGATGACGGTGCCGCCATCAGCAGCACGACCGACTGCTCGCGGTCGCGGATATAGGGGCGGTGGCGGTTGAACCAGTCGTGCGGCAGCGGTGCCGCGACCGGCGAAATCTCCTTGAGCAGCAATCCATCCTGCCGCGCCGCCTGTTCGGCAAAGGCGCAGGCGTCGATGATGGAGTCGAAGCCCACCATCACATCGACCCAGTCGAAGGCGGTGGTCAGCGGTACTTCGGCTTCGACGATGATGCCGTTGGTGCCGTAGGCGTGCGCGACCTTGAGGATATCGGGGCCGACGAGGTCGAGCACGCGCGGCGTCGCCTCGCAGGTGATTACCTTGAGGCCGAGCAGATTGCCGAAATTGCGCAGACCTCCCCAGCGGATGGAGCCCACGCCGCCGGAGCCGCCCGCGATGAAGCCGCCCAGCGTCGCCATGCGATAAGTCGACGGATGGAACCGCATCTCGCCGCCGACGGAATGCTTGGTCTCCTCGTCCAGCTTCTCGAGGATGATGCCGGCCTCGGCGCGCACCGAGTCTTTCGTAATCGAAATGACCTTGGTGAGGCTCGTGAGATCGATGATGGCGCCGCCGGACAGCGGCATGGCCTGACCATAGTTGCCTGTCCCCGCCCCACGCGGTGTGATTGGAACGCCATGCTTGTAGGCGGCGGCGAGAGTCGTCACCACGTCGGCCTGTGTGCGCGGAGTGACCACGATCTGCGCCGTTACCGCGTCGAGTTCGGCCTTGAGACGGGGGGAATACCAGTAATGGTCACGGCTCTTCTGCTGCACGATGCGCGGGTGATCCTGCACCGGGATGTCCATGAGTGCCGCGCGGAACTCGGTCAGGTCCATGTCAGGGCTCCATCAAATCGTCGAGTTCGCGATAGTCGGGCAGGGTGGTGTCGATCGCGCGGCCGGCGCGCAGCACCTGCCGGTCGGACTGCGGGCGGGCGAGCAGTTCGGTCCAGCTTCGGGCGCGCGTGACGACGAGATCGCCCGGCGCACCGACCCGGATCTCTCCTTTGTACTCGAACCCGGCGATGGCGGCGGCGTCGGCATTGACGCTGCGCGCCCAGTCCCAGCTCTCGTCCTGCGGATGATCGAAATGGGTGAGCCGCGCCGCCTCGCGCAGCACCTCGAGTCCATCGAGGTCGCCATAGGCATAGAACGGGTCGCGCGTATTGTCGGAGGCGAAGGCGACCTTCACACCGGCTGCCCGGAATTCGTGGACGAGCGTGATGCCACGACGGATGGGTGTGCGATGGCCGTCAGCCGCGCGGTCCTGCAGGTAGATGTTGCACATCGGCAGTGAGACGATGGAGATGCCGGCGCGGGCGACCTTCTCGATCGTGCGTTTCTGCGTTGCGTCGTCCTGCACGGTGAGGACGCAGCAGTGGCCGGCGACGACGCGGCCGGTGAAACCGGTTTCGATCACGGCTTCTGCGAGATGCTCGAG
>JBEBHC010000239.1:0-3664 GCA_040081185.1 Devosia sp.
ACTGGTGGCAGAAGTCCAATTCGGCCAAATGGTCGGACCAGTTCTATGCGGCAATGACCGCTGCCGACGGCACCGATCCCGCAGCGGCCGAAAAGGCGTTGGCCGACCTCGGTACCCAGTCAGGTGGCGGCTACCCGATGCTCGCCCAGTTCCGTCGCGCGGCCCTGCTCGCCCATGACGGCAAGACCGACGAGGCGCTCGCCGCCTACGACGCACTGTCAACGAACCAGACCGACACGCATCTGCGCGAGTTGGCGCTGGTGCTGGCCTCGCATCTGCTCGTCGACAAGGGAGACGTCGCAGGTGTCCAGCAGCGCGTCGGTGGACTGCTTGGTCCGGAATCGACGCTGAAGAACGCGGCCCAGGAAGTGCTCGGCCTTACGCAATACAAGTCGGGCGACCTGCAGGCGGCCATCACCACCTTCCAGTCCATCGTCGATGATCCGCTGGCGAGCCGCGAACTGCGCTCGCGCATCCAGCTCTTCGTGAGTCAGTTGATCGCCGAGGGCGCCAAGCTGCCGGTGGCGGAAGCCGACGTGCCGGCCGCCGACGCACCCGCGGCCGACGCGCCATCGGTAGATGCCGGAACCGAACTCGACGTGACCGCGCCCGCCGCAAGCTCGGCCGAGGTTTCGTCGTCGTCTGCGCCCGCAGCCAACTGACGATAGGGCCCGCTGCGGCGGACCCGGAGTAGAGCCTTCGATGAGCGTCACCGTTGCCATTGTCGGCCGTCCCAATGTCGGCAAGTCCACGCTGTTTAACCGGCTCGTGGGCCGCAAGATCGCGCTGGTCGACGATACGCCCGGCGTGACGCGCGATCGGCGCGAAGCGGAAGGCAAGATTGCCGATCTGCGCTTCAAGCTCCTCGATACGGCCGGCTACGAGGACCGCACCGACGGCTCGCTCGAAGACCGCATGCGGCAGGGCACCGAGATCGCCATCCGCGATGCCGATGTCATCCTGTTCATGATCGACGCGCGCGCCGGCGTGACCCCGCTCGACGAGCGTTTCGCGCAAGTGCTGCGCAAAGCCGGCAAGCAGGTCCACCTCATTGCCAACAAGGCCGAGGGCAGGACAGCCGAGCCCGGATTGCTGGAGGCCTACAATCTCGGCTTCGGCGAAGCGGTGCCGTTATCGGCCGAACACGGTTTGGGTCTCGGCGACCTTCACGCCATCATCGCCGCCGAGATCGACAAGGCTGACGCGGCTGCAAAAGATGCGCTTCCCGTCGATGAACTCCCCGAGGTCGACATCGACCTGCCGGAAGACGACGGCTCGACCGAAGAGGGGCCGGCCCTCCGCTGGAACCCCAAGCGCTATCTCAATGTCGCAATCGTCGGCCGCCCCAACGCCGGTAAATCAACGCTGATCAATCGCATGGTCGGCGAAGAGCGCCTCCTCACCGGACCCGAAGCAGGGATCACCCGTGACTCGATCATGGTGCCCTGGGAGTGGGAAGGCCGGACCATCAACCTGGTGGATACGGCCGGCATCCGCAGGCGCGCCCGCGTCGAAGGCAAGCTCGAAAAACTAGCCGTCGGCGATGCGCTGCGCTCCATCCAGTACGCCGAAGTGGTGGTGCTGCTGCTCGATGCGACCATCCCGTTCGAAAAGCAGGATCTGGCGCTCGCCGACCTCGTCCATACCGAAGGCCGCGCCATGGTGATCGCGGTCAACAAGTGGGACCTGATCGAGGACAAGCAGGCCGCGCTGGTCAAACTCAAGGAGCAGTGCGAGCGGCTGCTGCCCCAGGTGCGCGGTATTCCTCTGGTGACGCTGAGCGGTTTGCAGGGACGCAACATCGATCGTTTGATGAGCGCCATCTTTGCGATCGAGAAGAAGTGGAACACCCACCTCTCGACGGCCAAGCTCAACCGCTGGCTCGGTGCGGCAGTGGAAACCCATCCGCCACCCGCCGTCTCCGGCCGCCGGCTGAAACTGCGCTACATGACGCAGGCCAAGATGCGACCGCCGAGCTTCATCATTTTTGCCTCGCGCAACGATGCCATGCCGGACTCGTACCTGCGCTACCTCACGAACTCGATGCGCGAGACGTTCGAGATGCCCGGCACGCCGATCCGCATCTGGATCCGGGCAGGCAAGAACCCGTTTGCCGACAAGCACGACTAGGCCGACCTTCGACAAATGCCGCGCCGCCGCTATACTCCCCTTCCTGATTTGACCTGAGCTTCCCCCTTGCTCGTCGAACTGCTCATTGTCGTTGTGCTGACGTTGGTGAATGGCCTGCTGGCCATGTCCGAACTGGCGGTGGTTTCCGCTCGCCCGGCGCGCCTCAAGGTGATGGCGGCCGATGGCAACAAGGGCGCCACCGTCGCGCTCCAACTGGCCGAGGACCCCGGCAAGTTCCTCTCTTCGGTACAGATCGGCATTACGCTGGTCGGCGTGCTGTCCGGTGCATTCTCGGGCGCCACGCTGGGCGAACGGCTTGCCGCGTTCCTTGCGGAGCGTGGTGTGCCGGTGAACTTTGCCGACGCGCTGGGTGTCGGCGTCGTAGTTGTCGCCATCACCTACATCTCGCTGATCGTCGGCGAACTCGTGCCCAAGCAGATTGCTCTGCGCGACGCCGAGGGCATTGCGGCGCGCGTGGCCCCGCTGATGCGCACGATCGCCAGCGTCGGCGCGCCGCTGGTCTTCATTCTCGACCTGTCGGGCCGCCTGCTCTTGCGGCTGCTCGGGCAGACCGGCGCAAGCGAGGATCGTGTCACCGACGAAGAGGTCAAGACCATCATCGCCGAGGCCGAGAGCCAGGGCGTGCTGGAGACTGAAGAGAAGGCGATGATCACCGGCGTGATGCGTTTCGCCGATCGCTCGGCGCGCGGGCTGATGACGCCACGGCTCGAGATCGACATTCTCGACCTAGGTGACACGCCGGAGGAAATCATGAGCGCCGTGCGCGCCACGCGTCATGCCATGATGCCGGTGCAGGACGGTGAATCCGACCGTATCATTGGCGTGCTCGACCGCAAGGACCTGATCGAGATCTTCGCCGAGGGCAAGCCCCTCGACGTACGCTCAATGGTGAAGCCCGCTCCTGTCGTGCTGGATCGGGCCGATGCTCTCGCCGTGTTGCGCGCGGTACGATCGTCCGGCGTGAAGATGGGGCTGGTGTTCGACGAGTATGGGCATTTCGAGGGCATCGTGACGCCCGGTGATATCCTGGGCGCAATTACCGGCGGGTTCCAGGATGAGGACGACGACGAGGAGGCCTTCACCCGTCGCGAAGACGGCAGCTTCCTGGTGTCGGGCTGGATGCCTGTGGACGAGTTTACCGACAAGATCGGCGTGCCTGTGCCCAAGGACCCGAAGTACGAGACGGTGGCCGGCTTCATCCTCGCCGAGCTCAATCACCTGCCGGTGGTGGGGGAGACCTTCACGCGCGAGCCGTGGCGCTTCGAAGTGCTCGACCTCGACGGCCGGCGCATCGACAAGATTCTCGTCAGCAAGATCGTCTAGAGCGGCCGCGTCTCACCGCTCTCGACGTCGTAGAGCACGCGGTTTTCGGTCCAGCCCGGCGACACCATGTTCACCAGTTTGCCCACGATGTCGCGCGGATGCAGCAGCGTCTCCGCATTCTCACCGGGCATGGCCTTGGCGCGCATACCGGTGCGCACTGCGCCGGGCCAGAAGATGGTGGCCCGCACCG
>JBEBHC010000085.1:0-13647 GCA_040081185.1 Devosia sp.
CGCACCGGCAACGATCGGAACGAAGGGACGCATGAAACCGAGGAATTTGCCGCCGACGACGGCCATGACGCCCCAGCGTTGGAACATGGCTCGCCCTTCACCTGGTCGAAGGGTGAATCGCTCGACGAGTTGGAGAAGCCAGCTCGCGTGATTCAGATCGTAGCGGACTATGATCGCCGCAAGCAACGCGACCTGGCTAACCGCCCCGTCAACCCGCTGCGTCCCGCCTCGATTGCCGGCTCCGAGGACATAGACGACCTGTTCGGCGAAGACGAAGGCGGTGGTGCCTGCGTCGTCTGTCACAAATAACCGAGCCTAAGCCGATGCGGCAAGAGCGCTAAGGAACTGGGGAATCTCGGCATAGTTTCCGGCCTTGCTGATCGGGACAAACTTGACGTTGTAGTCTCTAAACCATCGATTCTCTTCAGTCTTCGTGTAGTCCCCCTCAGGCATAAGAGCGTAGTGCATTGGCCCACCACTTGGATGAAAAGAGTCCGCTATGAATCCCAGGAGAAGCTTGATCTCAGGATCATTAAGTGACGCTCCAACAAACACGATCGAATACATCGTGAACATGGAGGACAAGAGGCTTTGATACGCGCGTCGGTGATAGAGAAGTGCCCGGTAGTCCGCATCGGTAAGAATGATGCTTGACGCTTTTGCTGCGTCGCCGTGAGCCTTCAGAAGGAAGAACTCTCGACGGGCCAGCCGTCTTTGAAGTTCACCAATCTCTATGTAGGTACAAACAGCCACATCGGGATCGATCGCTCGAAAGAGCTTCTCCAAGAGCGTGTCGTAGTTCGTGGTGATAACGAACTGGAGCCGCTTCAGTTTCGCCAACGATGTGTGAACAGGTGCTAACGCATGTTTTGGACGCAGGAAGATCTTTTCCACCAATGCATCGAAATTACTACCGAAGTCTTCTTTAAGACTTGAGGCGACCATTAAATACTTATCCGGAGATTTGGCGAGTTTCTTGTACTCCGTCGCTCTCTGTGCCGTGATGTAGCGATTGTCTTTTGCCTCCGTCGCCATGCGATCTATCAGCGCACCCCAAAGTGGCAACCCCGATGCCGCTGACGCTCCTGCCCCCACCAGAACCGCGACACGATCCTCTTTATATGCGCTCAATAAATCTGCTGGAATCCTCTTTTTGTTAAACGGCATGCTCATCCCCTCACTTTAAGAATGCAATCAGGGAACGATTTCTAGCAGCCAGGCTGATACGCGTGGCGCCTTGCCTCTGAAAACTTTGAATGTATTCGTAAAGCAGTTGATTGCGCCTTAAATCAGCGGAGCTCCCGCGTGCTCGCAATAAGGCTTCTGGGCGAGCACGATTCGCTCGACGCATGGCATCAAATGCTTGAAACTTCGCGGCCAGATCTTGGGCAGAAGAAAAAGATTTACTCGCCTGCATTTGGCAAATTGTCCAACAGAGATCCACGAAAATCCATTTATCTCTAATCTTGTACTTCAAGAAGGAGTCCACTTGCTCTATCACTGCTAAGGCTCTTTCTACCTTTCCATTGAGCCTCTGAATTTCAGTTGGCTTCTTGTCGACGAAGTCCAAATACATTTGCCGCAAATTTGGGGCCTTAATGTCTTTTTGCCCGTCATACGTGAGCACTGCAAATATATGGGCGACGTAGTCCTGACGCTTGTACCGTGCGTCTGGAATTCGACTGTTGATAAAAAATGGATGCGCCGTCGCGGTGGCATCGACTACATCGCGTAACGGTGAAAGCATTGCATTGCGAAGCTCGGCAGGATTTAGGGCCACCCCCATTTGCAGACGAGCAAACATTTCGTTTACCTCCGACCTGGTCGCGGAGACGATCTCAACGACGCTAATGGCGAATTGATCGAAACGCTTCTTCAACGGAGGGGGCAATTGTGAATACGTCAGCCCTTGTATCTTTACTCCATTGACCGGCGGGAGGAGACCAGCTGCGTCAAGGGCAAGCTTGTCATCCCGAAACATGAAAACCGTGCGCAACCGTTGCTGTCCGTCAACTACATCAAAGTTGTAGGCGTTGCCGGCGGGCAGCCTTCGCATATAGATCTTCGGGAAATCCATTTCCCGAAGAATTGAATCTATCAGCAGTACCTGTCGAGGTTTTTGCCAAACGGGCCCACGCTGCCATGCGGGGTTGAGGAGAGTTTTCTCCTTTTGATTCCAAAGAGTCTTGATGGCGATATCTTTTCGTTCAACCTTCATTCCGCTCCTCCGTATCAATTGTTATCGCCTTTGTGGCCAACTCAATGTCTGCATCACTTAGATAAGGGCATTGTGCGAACATCAAACCTTGCTCCCCGTTTAGCTTGGCTGCAAGATGGCCGCGCCCCAGCAAACCTTCCGCCCCTGGTCGGTCCAGCGCAATCTTTGACGTTGCTTCGCTAGCCACTTTTAGGATCAAGCGATTGCCCAAATTCTCCCGGAGCTGCATAGGCATCACATCCTTGTCAGGACGTTGTGCGGCGAAGATCAGGTGTATGCCAGCGGCGCGAGCTTTGACGCCGAGCCGCTGCACGGCCGATCCGACCGCTTGCTTGTAGCCGTCCTCAAGCATCCAGTCGGCGAACTCGTCATGCACGACGAAGAGCATGGGCAGCCTCTCTTCGATTGGCGACTTCGAGTTGTAAGTGGACAGATCGCGAGCGCGGGCGGCGGCGAAGCGCCGATAGCGGCTCTCCATCTCCTGCACAAGCTCGTCGAGGAGTTGCGTTGCCCGATCGCGCGTCGTCACGATGGGCTCGCGCATGTGGGGAAGCGCTTCAAGAGCGGAATAGTCCACACCCATCTTCGGGTCGATCAATGCGATCTTGGCCAGCGCGGGCGAGTTTGTCGCGGCGATGTCCAGCAAAAGGGCCTGGATCAACACCGACTTGCCGCTGCCTGTCGCGCCAGCGACGAGGGAGTGGGGCTCATGCGAAGACAGGCCTCCAAACTCTGAGCCCAAGTTCAAGTAGAGGATCGAGCCATTGATCTCTTGGAGCCCTAGGACGAATGACGTGTTGATGCCGGCCGCGTTGCGGTTCACCGCGCGGCGCGACCAAAGCTCCCACAGCGACACCGACTGGCGCTTCTCGCCGGCCACCGTCACGACGATCTCGCCGGGCTTGGGCTGCACGGTCACAAGATTGATCGCGTGGGTGGTAAGAAGCTGCGTGCGCTTGGCCTCGATG
Source organism: Devosia sp. (assembly GCA_040081185.1). Lineage (GTDB taxonomy): Bacteria > Pseudomonadota > Alphaproteobacteria > Rhizobiales > Devosiaceae > Devosia_A. The sequence goes on from JBEBHC010000085.1 coordinate 3,187, forward strand.
TCCTCCACCCGCAACTTGTCGGAGCCCGCGAGCCTCACAAGACATCCATTGGGCGTGAGCCTCGTACCCAAGATGCCCGCCTGGAGGCCGTAGCTGTTCAAAGCCGTCTTCAACCTGCGGGTCGTCTCCTCGGCCCACTGCCCGCGTTCGTCTAGGCGCTCGGCGGAGACGGCAGCCTTCGCTTCGATCAGGCTGGCAAGCTCGGAGCCGCACCACCCTGTCGCGCCGACCGCCACAGAGCCAGTCTGAACTCCGGAAGGTGCAGAGCCGGGCGCTGCGGTTGCTTGACTTGTTGGGGTCGCAGCTTGTGGAGCAGGCGGGGCAGTGGGCACGTTGTGATCGCCTGCCGCACTGTCGGCGCTGGGCCCGAATACGGCTTCTGTCGCGGGATGCGCGGATCCGCCAAGCGGCGAGAGCCTATCGATCATCGATGTCCACGACACGCGCCCCGCGGGAGGCATTGGTTTGCAATCGAGCCAAGGCGTCATCGGACCGAGGCGGGAGCGCACCGCGGCAGGGTCGAATTCGCTCGCGTAGCCTTCCACCAGAGCGCGCAGCTCCGGGCGCTCGAAGATCTCTTGCCACGCCTGCACGCCATCGGCTTCCTCCAATTTGATTTGATCGGAGTTGAAGCTGTTGGCCGCGTCGGCGCTGTGGACGAACACGTGCGAGTAACCGCGCAGCGAAATAAGCGCATCCCCATCCCGCAAGCCGGAGCGCGCGCGCTGCAACAGATCCGAGCACGCCGGCGGCACGTCGGCGTCGAGAAGCAAGTCGGCCAACCTGGCGAGCCACACGTCGCGGTCCAATCGTCCAGGGTCGCCGAACAGGGCGGAGCGGAACGTGGACAAGGTGGCCATCAACTGCGCCTTGGAAGATCGGCGCGCTTCGGCCGCAACAGCGGCTCCAACGTATTTCGCCTCGCAAATCGCGATATGCAAATGGACGACGCCTTCGCGCTCCTCGACGCATAGACCCAACAGGTCGGCGATGCGGCTCTCCTTCTGCGCGAGCCATGTCGCGTAGTCGTCGAGGAGGAAGAAGACGGTGAAAGCGGGGCGCGAGCCCGAGCCCGACAGCGCCCGGAGCTCGTGGTCCACCAAGTGCCGGCTCATAACAAGCCCTAGCATCTCTCCGGCCGATACGCCGCGCTTGGCGGCTCTGAGCACGATGTCGCCCGAGACCGACAGGGCGTCCCTCTCCACCCGCATGGCCAGTTCGTCGAGGGAGTCGGGCGGGATCGACAGGCCCAGCTCGGAGAGCCTGCGCCGCGCCAGCACTCGCAGCAAGCGCAACTCGGAGGTCGAGCTCACGATCATGTTTCGGCCGTTGGTGCTCGCGCGACGGTATCGGACCACCATGATGCCGTTGGCCTGAAGCTGACGCTTGTCGAGGAGCTCGTCGAAGGTCGCGACCCACTCGGCGAGCCCGTGGGCGTCGTCGAGCGTGGCTTTGAGCGCCTCGTTTTGCAGTGAAATGCGGCGCATAGGCAGCAGGAGCTGGCCGTCCACCGGGTCTTCCTGCCTGACTAGGGACGCGACCGCCGAGACGTAGGTCCAGCCGGTTGCGGTCTGCATCGGACAGGTCAGGAACGTGGTCGACTTAAGCTCGTTCTCGCCGGAGACGTTGCGATAAGACCAGCGCGAAGGGGCATGCTCGAGGCTCGGACGCTCATTGATCCAGCCTAACTTTGCCCAGTCGACCGAGGCCGTGCGCGACACCACGTCGTGCAGGAATGCCACGTCGTAAGGCCGAAACCCTCCGGCTTCTCGCACAGGAGTCGCCGATGCGGGAACGACGGCGATTCGAAGCTTGGACATAAACGTGTCGGAGGTCTCGCTGACCACCGGCAAGTCGGGGTCGTCGCCCGCCTTGCTCACCAACTCCGCATAGACGCGCCGCAGCTTCGCGGGATCGCGATGGCGCACGGACACTCCGCATTGGAAGTCCTCGTGGGAATGATCCCCGGACAACTCTCGGACGACGGCCAGCGGCAGCTCCGCGGCGTCCGCGTTGTAGAGGACGACGTTGAGGTTATCAGCCTCGTGCGGCTGCAGCCCCACGTAGCGCGAAAGCAGCTCTCGCACTTGCTTGGCCGCGCTCGTCGGGTCCACGTCGGTCAGGGTGTCGTCCTCGCCCCGGACCGGCGCCTCCAACAGGCTGTAGCCGTTGACCGTGCTGCTCTCCGCGACCAGCATGGGCTCGCCGCCACGCGAGATCGTCGCGATCTCCGGATAAAACGGGTGGGCGAGCTCGTCGAAGAACTCCCGGAAGAAGATGTGCCTGTCCCCGAAGAGCACGTCCTTGCCGCCGAGGATGTGGCTCACCAGGCCAGCCGCGCGCCGGCTCTTCACCGCGAGCGCCTTCATGCGCTCCGGATGCCAAGGAGGAACGATCAGGCAGGGTTGCTCGCCGACAACCTTCACGGTCCCGATGGAGAGAACCTCGGAGACAAGCTCCGATCGGCAAACGTCGCCGCGGGCGTGCGTAGCGAGCGTGCGAAGCAGGTCGGCGAACGCGGCCGCCTGCCGCATAACGGCTTCGCCGTGCAACCCCACCGCCACGAAGTCTTCCAGCGCCTTCGTGTAGTCCTCTTCGAACGCCTTCCACGAGGCCCTGACCGCATCCCGCTGCTCGCTCGTCAGCTTCCCGCGCTCGTGCAGGTCCTCGATCCTCTTCTTGATCTCCGCGCGCAGGCTTCTCAGCTTGCCCGCCTGCGGCACCAGAGATCCCGCGTCGCGCTGGAAAGTCGCCTCGAGCGTGTTGGTGTCCGAGAGCGAAACGCTTTGCACGCCGCCCTTCTTGCTCACCATGCGGCGGGGAACTTCGGTGCAGGCCACCCCGCCTTTCTCGCGCAGGCGCTCCATGTCATCCACGAGCGACATCCCGATCGCATCGGGCTTGTAGGACCACACGAGCTGCGTCTTGTCGATGACTTCTTCGCCGCCCGCGCGGCGCTCGACGAGCGCGACCTCGAATTTGATCTGCAAGGAATTTCGGGCGACCGACGTCACCGGCTTGGGCTTGTCTTTGCGATTCTTCTGCTCCCAGTCAAAGAACTCGGGGTAGCGGAACAACGGGTCGGGGACGTCTGCCGTCCCCATGCGCTCCACCTTCCACTCCGCCTTCGCCCCCAGGAGCTCTTTCAGCCCTCGATACATGGCGCCGAAGTAGGAGCCCACGTCGTGGTTGAAGCGCTCGCGCCACTCCTTGCGGCCCTTGCTCACGGTGAATCGGAGGAAGCGCTCGGCGCCGGACTCCTCGGCGCCGGCCACCAGCGTGTGGGCAACCTCTATGACGCCCCGCAGAAAGTCCGTGCACTCCGTCGGCTTGCCGAAGATCACCTTTTCCCAACGCGCGTTGAGCTTGGCGTCATCACGCTCCATGTGGCGGCGGTGGAGGTCGTAGAACTCCTCGTCTTCCTCGTTCCAATCCGAGCGCCGCTGCCGCGCCTTGAGGTCTTCCAGGTGCTTGCGCCACTTCTCGGAGAGCGCCATGGGCTCCGAGCAATCATGGTCGAAAAAGTAGATCGTCGCCTCGGCAAGATCGAGCTGCTTTTCGCGCGGCTTCTCGAAAATGTGATGGACGCCGTCGCCCTCCCATTCCAGCTCAGCTAAAGCGGCAACGGCTTGCTCGTCCGAGGCCGCCGCCTCGATGAACGCCACGATGGTTGGCATCACTATCGCTTCGATCTGCGCGGCGTTCTCGTCTAGCCGCTGGCGCATCTCCTCCGCGTCGATCGGCTGTCCCGTAGGGCGCAGGCGACGCAGCAGAGGCGCGCGGTTGGCGTAGAGCTTCTCGAACGCCTTGCGCCACGGCGTCATCGCCACCCCATAGGTCTTGGGGTTCGAAAAGAAAGACGTGTCCCGCGGGAGGCCGACGCACGGAAGCGCCCAGCCGACCGCGTCGCGGATCGCTCGTCCGTGCGAGGGCTGCGAGGCTTCGGCGATCTTCGAGCAGAACTCACCGAGCTGTATCAAGGACAGGTCGACGACAGCCAGAAGGCCGCGAAGCGCGGAAGCGAAGACTTGCCGATCCTCGGGAGTCGGGGCCATCGAGGCGACGTGGCATGTAGCCTCGACCCAGGCCGCTTCGTGGGCCCGCAATTCCTTGGCGCCCAGCCCCGTGACGTGCTGCAGGGTGTCCGCCTGGTTCTGCTCGGTGCCGTTGGCGGTCAGGAGCGCCAGCTTGCTGGTGCCCGCGTTGCGAACGAAGCCCGCGTTGCGGTCGGTGAGCGCCTCGGGGGGCAGTCCTTGGCCAATCACCAAAGACTCGGGGATTTTGACGTCGACTGCCTCCGCAAGCTGCGGGTTGCCCACGACTTCCCATACGACTGCGGCGATCTGCTCCGGCGAAAGCTTGTCGAGCCGGAACATTGCGGTGGATTGAGAGCCGCCCTCCTCAGGACGGGCGTCGCCAAGCCGCTGGGCCAAAATGGTCGCTGCGACGCGCCCGATGATCTTGTTGGAGAGCATCAGACTTGCCCTCCGGAGGCGAATGGGTTCTCCACGAAGGAGCAGGAGTCCGAAAGACGCCGGACAAGCCCGAGCCCGGCCAGGCGCGCCTCCAAGTTGGAGCGGTTGTCGCTGAGCGCCTCCTGGTCGACCAGCTTTTCGTTCATCAGCCGAGCGCCTTCGACGTCCCCGACGACGAGACCGTAGCGGGACTTGGCTTCGGCCAAGAACTCGTCGAACTGCATGCGGTTTTCGACGATGGCCACCACGAGCGATTTGAGCAGCCGATCGTTCGGTGCGTAGCGCGTCCTGCGGGACAGCCGCCGCGAGCTGAGCCCGATCGCGCGGGACCAGGACGGATGGATCTTGTCGACGTGCTGTTCGTGGCGTGAAAGCGCCTTCTCAACGAGCTGTTCGACCAGTTGGTCCCCATCCTTGTTCAGCGCGTCGGCGTCGTCCCCCCCGTCTTCCGGCGGCCACTGGAAGCGCAAGCGCAGCACCGCGGCGCAGGCGTCCTTAGGTTCGGACGACGTCAGAGCCGCGCTCCACTCCGGCGACAACTTCGTCGATTCGATCGAGAACCGGATGGCCGCCGCCGAGTAGCCTTGATTCGCCAAATAGGACTCGGCCGAAAGCGCCCGAACCTTGGTGCGCTCTCGAGAAACCATTTCGCAGACGATTTCGACGGGCCCTGCCTGGCCGGCTCGCGCCTTGCCGCGCTCGAGGAAATACAGCATGAGGTTCAAGCCGGTGATCGAGATGAGGTGCTCGAGCGCGTCGTATACCGGCATGTCTCGGGACAGGATCGCGAGCCAGTCCTCGCAGAGGCGATCAAAGCGAGGCAGGGACGCATAGGGCAGGTACCCCACGGGCCGGTCGTCGGGGGCGCTCTGCGGCGGCCCTTGCAGGGCGCGCACGAGCCGGTTCATGGGGAGCGATTGATCAAACAGGCGCGCGAGGAGCTTCTCGCCGAGCTCCGGGCCGCGCTGGGCGCGGGAGAGCATGAGATAAAGGAGCTCGCCCGTGCGGGCGAAGAAGCGCCGGTCGTTGGAGGCGGCCCCCTTCGCATCGACGCGCAGGTCCTCGTATAGCGCGTCGGGCCCGAACGGGAACACGAACTTGGAGCTCCAGCGTTTGTTGCTGCGCGCCTCGAACGAAGAGGAGCGCAGCAGCTCCACGGCGCGAGCGAAATCGTCGAAGTCGCCGAACGCTTCGCGCAGGTAGGCGAAGTCTGCCTCGGCGAGTCCCTCGGCGTCTTTCTTGAAACGCTCGCTCCAAGCGTTCCACTTTTCGGGCTCGGAGAGAGACCGCGCGCGGATGGTCTCGACAAACGGGTTGTTGAACAGAAGGGCGCGAAGCCTCAGCTGCCGTTGTGGCTTGTAGCGAGGCGCCGCGTCCCCCGCTGGCATCAGGGGCGCGTCAGTGTTGGATCCCAGAACGGTTAAAAACTCCAACACCGCCAAGTGCGGAAGTTGCTCGTCGTAAAGCCGATGGCCCCAGATGTGCTCGTCGACGGCGAAGTCGACATTGTCAATCCTGGGCCTCATTGCGGTGTCCTTACGGTTACAGGTTTGGAGTAGCCGTGGCCACTCATTTCGATCTCGATGAATCGCAGGGTGAGCGCGTTCGCGCCGTCATCCCAATCCTCGTCGTCGGCCGACCTATCCTTCTTTGCGAGTTCGGCTTTTCGGAGCAATCGCGCTTTAAAGGCGAGCATGTCTTCCAGGCACTCGTTCGAGAAGCTGCCAGGCAAAGCGCCCTCAGCCACCCGGCTGAGGAACTCGAACCTGACCGGGGTGAGCTGCAGGCTCGCGGAGAACGAAGCGCCTTCGGCGATGGCCACTTCTAGGGCGCCACTCCCTGAGACGCCGTCGAGCGCCACCTTCATGCCCACGCCCTGCGTTCTGCGAGCCGGAGACTCCGTGTCGCACAGCACGCTGATCCGCGACTGGGTGAAGCCGCCGGAGCTCGCGACGAAGAGCTTGTCAGTGTTCTCGATCAACAAGCCCGTCATGACTCGGTTGAGCCCACGAACGAGCCGGGAGCGCAAGGCATCGCTGATGTTTCGCTTGGCCGCCAAACCGGACATCATGTCCAAGTAGTCGCCCGCGAATCGGAACGCGGTCATCGACCAGAAGCGGTAGTCCGGGTCGTCCTTGGGCAAGACGAAGAAGAGCCGGCGCCGCTGGGATGCCAGGCGCACGAGGAAGTCCGCGGCGCCGTCGTCCACGCGAGCGGCCTCGTCGCCCTCTAAATAGCGGTGAAGCCCAGCCAAGTAGCTGGGCGTGGCACCGTATACGGGGTCCGAGGCCAAGTGATTGTCGAAAGAGACCTTCAACTTCGGGTCGTCCGCGCCATACACCATGAGCCCGTCTGCCCCGTTGGTGGTCTCCGAGCCGAGGCCGAACGCGGCGAGGGCCCGAAAGATTGGCTTGCTCGAAGCGCGCCTCTTCAAATTGGCTCCGAACACGTTGTCGTAGATGCTCGCCATCTCAACCGTCCCGCGCACCTGGATCTTGGGCACGTCCGAGCAGGACATCAACCCTTCCTTCGCCTCGGGGTGGCCCAGGATCATGTTCGATGCGAGCGCCAGCAAGTCTCGTATGGGGAGGTGGGTGCCATTGGCCCGGGAAATCTCGGCCAGAGCGGACATGCGCTTTCTCAGGCGGCCCTGGTCGTCGGCCCCAAGTATCCGATTCCTGTTCTCCAGGATCGGGCAAACCCGGCCATTGCCATGCCACGAACACGCGCCGCACTTCGTCCACTCAGGGTGCTCGGATACGGCCCGCAGAACGTCTTCAACCGCCTCCGCGCGAGCTTGGCGGCTCAGGTCGAACAGCGCCAGGCGCTCGGGCGCCGCCGCGCGTTGAAGGAACGCCTCCTGGATGGGAACTCGCAGCGGATGCAAGCGGCCTTGGCGACGGCCGCATTCGCGCAGTCTCTCCAGGATTTGGCCATGGTTGGCCACCAGGACGACAAAACGCTTATCCTCCGCGTCCAGCACCGATTTCTCGAAGAGGCCCAGCGCCTCGTCGCTTTCCGAGTCTGAGAGCTCAGTCAAATCCTTGACGAAGACTGCCATCCGTCCGTCCGACAGGGCGATCTCTTTGACTGGCTTTCTCTTATCCGTCCAGTCAGCCGCGGTTCCGCCCAGGTGAGACCATAAGGACCGGGCGTGGTACGTCTTCCCGTCTCCGGCCGTCCCCGCGATCAGGATGGAGCCGAGAAGGCCAGAGTCCACGCGAGCCAAAATTTGCTCGAGCAACGGGCTCGTCAGCCGGAGGGGGCTGACGTTGGCCCGCCGTAGGGCATCAACGGTGTATTCATCGAACAGCGTCGTGTTTGACGGCGTCGGGCCGTAAGACCGAAGAAAGCGCACCCAGCCGCTGGCTGGATGGCCACCTGAAGCCGGCTCGGCCGGCGTGGCGTTCGTCATTTTTGCTCTCTGTTGGACATCCGGAGGGCTGGGCTGCCCTTCACCTCCTCCCTTTTGCGGACGTCTAGGCGTCTTCGAAGGCCATTATTGCCCATGAGCCGCCGAGGGAGATTTGCACCGCGCGACCGAAGACGCTCAGTGAAAAGCGAAGCCGTAAAGGGGATTCAAAGGGCTGGCGCGTAATCGCAGTCGGCGGCCCACACGGGCGCGCTCCTTCCTCGCCTGTGTTGACGCTCGCGGCTGAAACTTGTATTCAGCCCTCTGACCGCCTTGGGTCAGTACCGCCAGTCCAGGTGACGGGTAAGCGCCCGTCGACGCAGTGTCGGCCGGATAGGCGGGATCCCACGACCGCACCTACCTGCACTGCTGCCTCGACAATGATGTGGTCTCGCATTCGCCGACTTTCAGTTTCTCATCCTCCTGTCTGTCATTTGCCCCTGGTATCCGTTCGCTGCGCTGGTGTGTTGATTTCAGATAAGTGTTTCTGTCCGCCTCGCATGCCGGAGCACTGTGAGAACTACAAGGGACCCGGGACACCACTCCCGTTTTGTGCCGAAGTCATCGATGGCTGCCTTAGCCCGACTGATGCACGTCCGCATCGCTCGATGCCCGCGCGTGCGGGCGACTTCGCCGAGCTCGGAACATCTTACGAGCAGGCAGCCTAATGGAACGCGCCGATCCCAACGGTTCCTTTACTCTATTGCAACAGGCAATTGGCGAGATTGGGCGATATTTGCGCAACAGCAAGTCATACATCTGCCGGGAACTTGCCAATTGCGGCTTCAACGCGAATCAGGAGAAAAGCATGCGACACCGAGGTACCTCCCGTCAGCCGGGAGGCGTTGTACGAGGAAGTCTGGACCGACCCCATGACCATCGTCGCGCCCCGCTATGGCCTGTCGGACGTGGGCTTAGTCAAGAATTGCAAGAAGCTCGGCATTCCGGTGCCGCCACGTGGCTACTGGGCAAAGGTCAAGGCCGGCCGCCCCACACGCAAGATTCAGCTTCCCGCTCTCCCCGCCGGCGCTCGCAAACTCTCCGGACCGATCCGGTTGTCCAAAGAGGAGGCGGCCACGCACGGGCGTGTCCATGAATCTCTCTGGCAGACCCAGGAAAACCAAGCGAGCATCTGCGTCCCTGCATAGCTTGTCGACCCACACCCGCTCGTACGGGTTGAAGCGGCACGCTTGAAGCGGCGCGACGGCTGGGATCATCCGGCGGGCGTGCGTAGTGCACTCAAGGAAGTACTCGATCTGCAGGTCACGAAGAACACGCTTGACCGCGCCCTGCGGGTGGTGGACACACTGCTCAAGGCGCTCGAGCCCAGCGGATTCACGGCACGGGTGGACGAGGAGAAGGGGCAGACTCTGCTTGTCGGCGGCGGCACGACGTTGACGATCTCGATCGTCGAGCAGGTCACACGAACCGGCCACACACCGACGCGCGCGGAGGTGCGGGCACGGGATCGGTACTACCACTCCTTCCGCGAAGGTGGCAAGGTCGAGTATCCGGATATCCCGCAGTTCGACTGGCACCCCACCGGACGATTGACGCTCAGCGTTGGTTCATGGTCGTCAAGGAACTGGAACGACACGGACCGAAGCCTCATCGAAGCGCGCCTCGGCGGCATCGTCGCTGCAATCGTCGGCCTGGCCGAAGTGAAACGCGCGAACGAGGAAGCAGAGGAGCGCCGTCGGCGGTCTTACGAGGAAGCGTGCGCCCGGTACGAAGCGCAAGTGCACGCGCGCAACGAGGAGCGTCGCCAACTGCATGCCCTGATGCGCGATGCCAGCCGCCTGCAACGCGCAAACCGCTTGCGCGACTTCATTGCCGCCGTCGAAGACCGGGCTCGCCAGGATGGCGATCTCACCCCCGAGAAACGGCAGTGGATCGCTTGGGCCGAGGCAAAAGCGGCCTGGCTCGATCCGCTCGTGCGGTGCAGCGACCCGATCCTGGATGCCCCGGAGCCGGAAGCACCGAGCTACTGGCAGTTTTGATCGCCTTCCGCCGGATTGACGGCAGCGCGATCGCCGTCTCTCACGCAGACTGGCGCCGCGGGGGGTACGCTAAGCGCACGAGGACAACGTCGGCCTACTGTCAGCAGTGCGGACAGCCCTGGCGCAAGCGCTCCGCCAATCGAACAAAACTAAATAGGTTCGACAGCTATTGCAGTTGCAAATCAAATAATCTTGGCGCAGCATTTGACCCATTGATTCTCCCGATGGCTGAGTCAGCCCGGTTGATGCCCGTAACCGCATCGCCCCGCCCGTCTACCCGGGCGCAATCGTCGGCCACATCTCCTGAAAGCCGACTGCCGAAAGGCGCGGAGATTTTCGTAAGTTGCCAGGCGCGATAAGCGCCCACTGCCCCAACCTGCACCTCGACGGTGCCCATTCGGCATCTGTGCCAGCGAGCTAACCTATTGGACGGCAGCGGCGAAAACCGACGTGCAACTGCCGCAACCTCGCCAGCGCCCTGCGCCGGCGAACCCCTGCGCCAACCGCGTCGTCACTACCCGGTGCCAACCGGTAGTGACGACGCGCGAAATGCCCCAGCCGACAAGGGCTTACC
>JBEBHC010000086.1:0-13592 GCA_040081185.1 Devosia sp.
AGGATGAAGGCTTTGTAGGACACGCCCGTCTCGCCGACGAAGAGATGGCGGAGGCGGCCTGGCGAGAGGCTCACTGCATCCGCCACCGACGTCAATGAAACCGGCTCGTCGATGTGCTCGCGAATATGGCCGATCGCCTTGAGTACGCGAGGGTCGGTCGCGGCGACCCTGGGAGCGGTACCCGAGAGGTCGGCGATGGCGGCGCGGGCGAGGTCGATGAGTTGCCCATCGCTCGCGTCGGCGGCATAGGCGGCGGCGAGCGGGGCGACAAGGCGCGCAACCTGCGCGGCGGGCAAGGCGACGATACCGTCACAACCGTAGCGCTCAAGTAGGGCGCGACCTGCAGGGCTCTCGGGTTCGAACAGGATATTGGCGACCACCCGGCCCGGCGCGTCGAAGGCATGCGGAATGTCGGGTGGGATGAAGGCGCCGGCATAGTCGACCCATTCGTCTCCCGGCGACCGGCGGAAGCGGGCGCGGCCATCCAGCGGCAGGCTGATCTGGATCGCGTGATGCAGGTGCAGGGCGTTGCCGCCGGTGATCAGCGCGAGCCAGAGGCTGCCGCCCTCCCAGAACATGACCCGGCCGATGCCCGCGAGCAGCATGATGTTTGGCTCCGCCTGTGCACGCGACTGTAATGCGATGCCGCGGCCTCACCAAGTGGCCACAAGCTGCGGGAAAGCATCCGGCAATTCGCGGCGCGCCGGCTAGCGCAAGACGTGCTCGTCCACGAAGCGGTTGCTGAACTTGCCCTTTGGGTCCAGCTGCTTTGCCAACGCTCGGAAATCGGCGAAGCGGGGATAGCTGGCCTGGACGGTATCCCGGGGCAGCGTGAACAGCTTGCCCCAGTGGGGCCGGGGGTGGAACGGGGACAGCGCGGCTTCGATCGCCGGGAGGGCGGCGCGGACGGCGGGCCAGTTGTTCTGCCAGGTGAAATGGAAGGCGATGCTGTCCTGCTGGTAGTTGTGGCTGAGCCAGAGAGCGTCGGCGGCGATGGTGCGGATTTCGCCGGCCATGACCAGCGGCGAGAAGTGGTGCCGCACGGCGTGCACGGCCAAGATGGCCGCTGCGGCGTCCTTGCGGGGCACAAAATACTCGGTCTGCAACTCGTCGCCGGTGCCGCCGATGCCGGCCATGCGGAAATGCGGCAGGCGCTCCCATGCAGGGCCGGGCACGTCCATCTGCTCGGTGACGCCGGCGGGATCGAGCGTCGCGATGGGGTGCCAGGCGCGCGTGGCGGCGCGGGCGCTGAAGAGATCGGCGGGCGGTGGTGCGGCGCTCTGCAGCGATTTCAGCCAGACCTGCTGCACGCTGTCGCCATGCCAGTTGGTGAAGCCGCTGACGCTGTAGGCGGCCGACGAGATCGCCTCGAAGTTCGCGGCCAGCACCGTGAAGGGCAGATCGTCATAGACGCGCTGCCGCACGGCAAAGCTCGGCTTGAGGTCGAGCGTGATGTCGCTGATCAGTCCGAGTGCGCCGAGGTTCACGACGGCGCCGTCGAAATCGGCATCGCCGCGCTTGAGATGAAGCAAGTCGCCGCTGGCCGTCACGAGGGTCAGTGCAGCGACGGCGCTGGCGAGATTCTGGTTCGCGTTGCCCGAGCCGTGCGTGGCGGTAACGATGGCCCCCGCTACGGAGATATGCGGCAGCGAAGCGAAATTGCCGAGCGTGAAGCCACTGGCCTCGAGGATCGGCCCGAGCGTACCATAGGTGATGCCGCCTTCGACGGTGACCGTGTTCGCTGCACGGTCTATGTCGATCACGCGGTCGAGCCCGCGCATGACAACGAGATCGCCATCGGTGTCGGCGATGGCGTTGAAGCAATGGCCGGAGCCGAGCGCCTTCACGCGCTCCGCCTTGCGCACGATCTCCGGCAACTCGGCCACCGAAGTGGGACGATGTACGGCGCGGGCGCCGAAGGTGACGTTGCCGGCCCAGTTGCGCAGCGGCGCCTGTGTCTCAGTCGAAGAAATCGGCATCACCCTCATCCAGATATTTTTTGGCCGCCTTGACGTTGAACTCGACGCCCATGCCCGGGCGGTCGGGGACGTCGATCATGCCGTCCTTGACCGGCATGCCGTCGAAGCCTTCGGTGATATCGTACCAGAAGTCCTCGAAGCGGGCGGGGTATTCGAAGGCGATGAAATTGTCGGGCAGGGTGGCGGCGACCTGGATGTGCGCGCCGAGCCCGAAGATGCCGTTCGCGGTGCCGTGCGGCGCCATGGCGATGCCGTGGAGGTCGGCATACTCGGCGATCCATTTGAGTTCGGCGATGCCGCCCACATCGGCCGGATCGGGTCCGATGACGTCGACCGCGTGCGTCTCGATCAGCGCCTTGTAGTTCTGACGCAGGTAGATCTGCTCGCCGGTGTGGATCGGCGTCGTCGTGTGCGGCGTGATTTCGCGATAGACGTCCGGGTTCACGTAGGGCACGTAGTCGCCGGTGATCATGTCTTCAATCCACAGCAGGTGCTGGTCCTCCAGCGCCTTGGCATAGCGCAGCGCATCCTGCGGGAAGTAGCCGGGGCCCGCATCGACGGCGAGGCCGATGCTCGAGCCGAGAGTCCTCTTGGCTGCTTTAACGCAGGCCACGGCATGGTTGAAGCCGTCCTCGGTGAGCAGGCCCTTGTGCGGATAGGGGAACGGCGCATCGTGCTGGACAGCGCCGTAGTGGAAGTTCGGGAAATCGCGCACCATCGCCGAGTGGAACGAGGTGGGCAGCTTGAACATGTGGAAATTGCCGGGCAGCGACAGGCCGTATTCGGCCCATTTCACATAGTCGTCCGGCGTGTGGCCGACGCCGCCATTCACTTCCGCATGGTAGAGCGTGCGATAGGTGCGCACCTGGTCGCGCACCTTGCCGCCAAGCAGGCGATAGACCGGCAGGTTCGCGGCCTTACCCGCGATGTCCCACAGCGCCATCTCGATGGCGCTGACCGCCGCGCCCCACGGCTTGAAGCCGCCGCGCACGCGGATGCGCTTGACCACGCGCTCCACATTGACCGGGTTCTCGCCGACCAGCCAGTCCTTGAGCTGCAGCACGATGGGCTGGAGGTAGGGCTTGGGCGTCTCGATCTGTCCCCAGCCGGTGATGCCTTCATCCGTGGTGATGCGAATAACCGGCGCTCTGGCGATGACCGCGCATTTGACGTCCGTGATCTTCAACGCGCGTACCTCCCTCGGGGCTCCATGACCCGGATACGTTAGCCGGGAAGACGGCGCCGGTCGATTGCCGTAGCGCAGGCAATTCGTCGCGAAGAAAGGGAAAGCGCTCGGGACGATTGAACGTCCATCTCGCCCAAGGAGGAAGGTGGTTAGCCAACCAAAAAAAGAGGGCGTATCTTGGTTAGAAGACGAGGGAAGGCGAGCTTAGGACGGGCGGCGCCCTGCGGCAAGCCTCAGAGGCGGATGCTCTGCGGCTGGCCGTCGCGTGTGACGGTCTGCCACAGGCGCGTGCGGCGGCTGCGCGCCGGGTCGGACCAGAGCGCGGCGCGGGCGAGCAGCGCGGGATGCCGGCTGTTGGCGGTGACGAGGGCGGCCAGTTCGGCGCGCCCGGCCGCGTCGCTGGCGGCAGCATAAAGGTCATAGAGCCGAAGCGCCGGTTGCTTGCGCCGATGCGCACGCAAGAGGTCGAGTTCGAGTGCGGCCCACAAAAGGGCGAGGGCGCGCGGACGATCCCTGTCGAGCTGCTGCAGCACGGCAAGTTCCACCGTCCAGCCCCAGCGCCGGGCGGGAATGCGGCGAACGATGTCGGCGGGGGTTTGCGCGAGAGCACTCGCAGCGATCACCTGCCGCAGGGGCTCGCTGCCGGCAATGAGCAATGCCGCAGCGGCGGACGCCGACACGATCAGCGCACGACGGCGCGTGTCGACCGCATCGGCCGGAACGGCGCTCCACTCGGCGGTGATGGCTGCCATGATATCCCCCTGCGGACGAGACTAGGCTGGCGGCAGGGCAGAATCCAGAGGCAGCTTTTCCCACCGCAATCATGGGCATATTGGCAACCTCGGGCGGATTCGCGGCGTTTGGTTCAGATGCGTCTCCATCTGACATTGCTGATCGGGCTGATCGCCCTGCCGGCGCTGGCCCAAACGGTACCGTTTCCGCAGCCGCGCGCCGCTGAGCTGGACCAGCCGTCGGCTGAACAACCGGTGCCGGCAGAGCCCCAGGCCGCGCCCGAGGGTGCTGCACCCGCCGTGCTTTTGCCGCGCAAACGGCCCGAACCGCCGGCAACGGCGCCGGCCGCGAGCGCTCCGGATATGGCTACACCTGCGACGCCCGAGCCGGTGTCCGCGCCGGTCGAGCCGGAGGCGCCGCGCGAATATCAGGTGGCGTGTCCGGCGGTGATTTCCGGCGATGCGGTGGCGAAGGTCCTGCCGCCGATCAGCGAAGGCCAGTGCGGATTGCAGACCCCGCTATCGCTCGAGGCGGTGAGCGCCAATGGCCGCACGGTGCCGCTCAATGCGCCGGTCACTACCGATTGCGGCATGGCGACGGCCCTGCCCGAGTGGATCGAGGACGTCGATTCCTATGTCGCGGCGCGTGACAATACGCGGATCGCCTCTGTTATCGTCGGGACCAACTATGCGTGCCGCAATGTCGACAACGCCAAGACCGGCAATCTGAGCTTTCACGCTTTCGGCGATGCACTCGACGTGGTCGGCTTCACGCTTGAAGACGGTCGGACGGTGACGGTCGAGCAGGGCTGGGGCGGCACCGAAGAGCAGGGCACGCGGATCGTCCGCTACGCGCACGAGGCGGCGTGCTCGCTATTCACGACGACGCTGGGGCCGGAAGCCAATGCTCTCCACCACGACCACCTGCACATCGATCTGGGGTGCCACGGAAAAACCTGCACCGCGCGGCTGTGCGAGTGAGGGCTAGCCGACGAGCCGCTGGCGCGACAGCGCCGAAGGGTGGCGCGAACGGATGAGGCGCATCAGGTGCGCATCGTCGACATGGCCGAGTAGTTCCGCTTCGGAGGGCGATACCGGCACCGGGTAAAGGGCGCGAAGCCGCGCGAACAATCTGGCGATCATGGTCATCTCCCCGACGCGCCTAGCGCGCCTCGCGGGGATGGTGCACGGGCAGATCGGCCCAGTCGCGCGTTGCCCAGTTCTGAGTGACGTCGAGGGCCTGGATTTGCCGAGCCCGGCGAGACTTCAACCGGGCAAAGATGGAAGTAACGTTCATCTCTGTCTCCTGTGTTGGTAGACGCCATATCGTCCTCGCGCGATGAATTCTCAATGAATGGGCGAGCACGCCGACGCACCGCAGCTATGCGTTGCATCGCGGATGATAGATTGGCCGGTCGGCCCATTCGGGCAGGCAGGGCTCTATCATCGGCACGGAGTCACGGGTGGTGAGCCAGTCGAGCAGGCGGCGAAGGCGGGATGTCTTGGTCATTTGGTGGTCTCCTTTCGATCGCAGAAATGCGCCTCGCAAAGGGCAGCCGCAATCGACAACACCTGTCGATTGAGTATAGAAAATCTATATGGACAGGTTCCCAATACCCTTGAATGCTGTGCGTGCCATAGAGATCGTGTCGCGCACCGGCTCGCTCGCACCCGCCGCCGCCGAGCTTGGCGTGACGGTGGGGGCGGTGAGCCAGCACATCCGCCGGGCCGAGGCCCGGCTTGGGGTGGATTTGTTCGAGCGGACGCGTGCGGGGCTAAGGCCGACGCCACAGCTCGAGGTGGTTCGTCCGCTGCTTAACTCCGGCTTCACCGCGTTGCTCGATGCCGTCCGCGCGCTGCAGCGACCAGATCAGTCTGTGCTCACATTGACCATGGGCAGCGTCTTCGCTTCGCGCTGGCTGGTCCGGCGCCTACCGCATTTCACCGCAGGCCATCCGCAGGTCGAATTGCGGCTGGTGGCGACGGGCCGCCTGGTCGATCTCGCGACCTCCGACATCGATTGCGCCATTCGCTACGGCGCCGGCAGCTGGCCCGGCACCCACGCCGAGCCGCTGGGCATGCGCACCTACCAACCGGTCGCCGCACCTGAACTGGCGGGCAGGCTGAAGCGCCCGGCCGACCTCGCGCTCGTCCCGGTGATCGAGGATATGTCGTCAATGATGTCCTGGCCGGACTGGTTCAAGGCAGCGGGATCAGCTCAGGTCGCAACGGGCGGGCCGCGCTATACTGACCCCGCCCTGGCCTTCGAGGCGGCAACGACCGGGCAGGGAGTGCTGATGTCGATCGATCGCATGAGCGCCGACGCGATCAAGACCGGCCAACTTGTCGCCCCGTTCGCGTGTTCTGCCGACGGCCCCAATGACTACTGGTTCGTCACCAGCGCAGTCAGACGGACCAACAAGACGGTTTCGCTGTTCCGCGACTGGTTGATGGAAGAGGTGGCGGCGACATGATGGAACGACGTTTTACGGCGAGCGACGGCACAACAATCTACTATGGCGATAGCGGCGAGCGGGATGGCGTGCCGATCGCCTTCTGCCACGGCATCGCAGTGAGTTCGGTGCAATTCACCGATGACGCCGAATACTTCGCCGGCCTCGGCTATCGCGTGCTAACGCCGGACCTGCGCGGGCATGGCAAGTCCTCGCGGCCGCCGGTGCACAAGCGCGGCTACCGGCTGGAGCGGCTTGCGCTCGACCAGGCGGAGATGCTCGACGACGCCGGTATCGGCCAGATCCACTGGATCGGCAATTCGCTCGGCGGGATCACCGGACTTGCGATGTTGAAATATCACGCACAGCGGCTGAGCTCGCTGACGACGTTCGGGACGGCCTATGCCCTGCAGATGCCGCGCGCCGATGTCGACAAGTTCTTCGCCTTCAACTTCAAGCTGTTCAAGCCGCTGGTAGTGAAGACCGCTGCCTATCTCTGCAGCAAGGACGATGGTACGCGCCGCCGCATCGAGGAAATGGCGATGGCGTCGGATACCAAGGCCGTGTCCGCTGTTGCGTCGTCGCTGCTCGGCTACGATTTCATGGACGAGGCACTCGCCTCGCGCCTGCCGACGCTGCTGATGCGGCTGGGCAACGACAACCTGATGAACTGGGCCCTGGGCCGGACATTGAAACTTGCCGAGGGCCGCCCGAACCTCGAGATGATCGAGTTGGTCAACGGCGGACATTGCGCCAACCTCGACGACAACGCTCACTGGCGAGCGGCACTGCTAAAGTTCTTGCAGCCTTTTCGGCCGGCCTTGCCTGTCCGCTAAGGCTTCAACTGCCAGAGCGCGGACAGGCGGACCGCCGTCGTTCCGAACCCAATCTCATGTGTATGGGTAAAGGCCGGCTGATCGTTTGGATCATCGAGATAGAAACTGTAGGTCTGCGGCGCATAGCCGACATGCTCGATTTCGCCACGGATGATCAAATTGTCCGAGGCGGCATAGTCGACACCGACGCCGATACCCGCTCCGTAATGAAAGCGTGAAGATCCCTCTTCTTCAGTTGCTCCCGAGTGCGTCTCGAACGCACTGGCGCTGGCGACGCCGAGCGACGCCGTGCCGAACAGGACGAACTGATCGAAACTGTATCCCAAACGCCCGCGCACTGCGGCGGTCCCGTGAACCGTGAGACTCGGAACTGTAAGCGGATCGTTGATACCGGTCACGTCCCCGGCGCTAACAGACAACTCGGCCCCGTAGATCCACTGATCCTGCTGGGCATTCATGCCCACGGTCCCGCTGACCAACACGCCCGATCCGGTGGAGTCGAACCCCCCTGGTCCTCCACCTGATAAATTGCCAGGTCCGGCGTGTGCGCTGAGTGAAGTGCCCTCTATCCCGAGACCAGCATAAAACCCAGTCCAGTCAACATCTTGGGCACTTGCACTACCAGCGACCAGTCCGGCAGCAGCGACAGTTCCGATCGCTAATGTGACGTGAAGTAGTTTCATGACCCGGCCCCCAGGGTTAATAAACTGTTAACCACTATAGACTTCGGCCCTGGTTAAACACAATCCGTCCATTCTCGCTGCCCAATCAAATCTATTGTCTTTGACCAGCCAAACGGGATCCTAGATCGATGCTGCCAGCGCGCTCGCATTGCGATAGGCCAGCGCCATGATGGTAAGCACCGGGTTGAAGCCGCCATTGGTGACGTGCACGCTGCCATCGGCAATCAGCAGGTTGTCGTGCCCCCAGACGCGGCCCCACTGGTCGGTCACCGAGTCCTTGCGGTTGCTTCCCATGCGAGCCGTGCCTGCCTGGTGTTGACCGCCCGATAGTCCTGGATTGGGCGCCATGCCCCAGATGCGTTTCGCTCCCGATGCCGCCATCCACTCGCGCGCCCGCTCGAACATGAAGGCGGCTGTACGGACTGTCTCGGCATGCACGCCACCGGACAGGCGCGCCACCGGCAGCCCGTAGCGGTCGCGCACGGAAGACGAAATGGTGACACGCGCATTCGGATCGGGAATCTCCTGCACCGGGCCCTTGATCTGCGTCACACGACGGAAATTCTCGCGCATGAAGGCTTTCGCGTCACTGCCCCAGCGCCTGAGATCGGGCGGCAGCGCGCTGCGCCAGAAGATCACCGGCAGCATGGTGAAATCGTCGGCCAGCATGCCGCCGCCGATGACACCCGGATTGCCGTGGTTGAACCGCGTGGTGGCGATCGAGGCGCCCGGCCCGCGCGAATTGTGGACCTCTTGGTCGAACAGGCCATAGACCGTCGGATAGACGTGCCCTTGTAAATGCCGGCCCACATGGCCGCTGCCATTGCCGATCCCGTCGGGCTCGCGTGAAGTGGCCGAGTTGAGCAGCAGCCGCGCCGTCTCGATGGCGCTGGCCGCCAGCACAACCGCCTTGGCGCGCACCACATGGGTCGTACCGCCGGAATCCATCAGGCTGACGCCTGTTACTTCGCCGTTCGCGCCGGTCTCGACCTTTTGCACCATCGCGCCGGTCACGAGGGTCAGACGACCTGTGGCGCGAGCCCGCGCGATCATGGTGTTCTGCGTGCCGTTCTTGGCATCGACGGGACAGGGGAAACCCACGCAGGAGCCGCAGGCGGTGCAGGCGGCACGGCCATTGTAGGGCGCGGTGTTGAGCAGCAACGGCACCGGGAAGGCACCGAGATCGAGCTCTGCCGCGCCGCGCCGCAAGGCCGGGGTCTGCGCCGCATCGGGCACCGGCGGCAGTGGAAAAGCCCTGGCGCGCGCCCCGGCATGGCGGTCGGCGCCGCTCGCACCGGCGACGCCCATCTCCCATTCCACCCGCTCGTACCACGGCGCGAGATCGTCGTAGGAAATCGGCCAGTCGGCCAATGAGGAACCATCCGGCACGCCATAGGCCGATGCCATGCGGAAATCGTCGGGATGAAATCGCCAGGCTTGCATCCCGTAAACCAGTGTTCCACTGCCGACGGCCGAGGCGATGTTGTGATAGAGGGGACTGTGCGGCGGCACGATGCGCTCGCTACCATCGGCCATGACGGAAACGCGCGGCTCGCCTGCGCCGGGCCCGGTGTTCTGGCCGTAGGCGGCGAGGCGGTGGTTGCGCAGGTGATCGCGGTGGCCGCTATCGGCATAGTCGCGCTCGACACCGCGCTCGATGAGCAGCACGTGCTTGCCCGCCTCGGTCAGCACGCAAGCCGCCACGCCACCCCCCGCACCGGCGCCGACGATGATGGCATCGTATTCGGTCCGCCCATCGGTGAAGGGTCGTGGCGGCTGACCGCTGCGACCTGAAGGACCTTGCGGTCCATCGGGCAGGCGGTGTTCGTAACCGATCATCGTCCAGGCAGCGAAGTCGCGATTACCGCCATTGCCGGCATCGGCAAAGACGCCCTCGGCGGTGAGTTCGACCAGATGCGTGAACCAGGGTGCGCGGTCGATCCCGGCGAGCAACGCGTCCTGCTCAGCAGCGGCCAGCAGGGCGAAGCTTTTGCCGTGACGAGCCTGCGCGTCCGCGTCGAGCGCCAGAAGTCCCGCTTCGAGCGGCGAGAGGTGGGCGGCGTCGCCCTTGAACTGGCGCATCACATAGTCGTCGGCACCAAAGCTGGTGGCGGACGGATGCGTATCGGCAGGCACGATGCGGTCGAGAACGGCGGCAAGCAGCGTGCGATTTGGTGCGGTGGTCAAGGAATCCTCCTCGCCCTCTTCTGCATGAGACTCAGGCAGACTGCGACCCTTCATTAAGTGGACGAGGTTGATCAGGTTTATCACCGTCGAAGGTTTCGCGGCGGCCCGTGTCAGGAACGAGTACGACAGGATTGACCACGACGAGAAACACGCGCGCTAGCCGCTATTTTCACCATTCGGCCGG
This sequence comes from Devosia sp., assembly GCA_040081185.1. Lineage (GTDB taxonomy): Bacteria > Pseudomonadota > Alphaproteobacteria > Rhizobiales > Devosiaceae > Devosia_A. The sequence continues at coordinate 10,240 of JBEBHC010000086.1, forward strand.
TCTGACCTGAACCAAAACGCTCGCGATGCCGTATCTGTCTGGGCAGACAGTCTTGGAGATCAGCATGGCGGAACAGGCGCACAAGCGGGCGTGGATTACCGGCGCGGGTACGGGCATAGGCCGCGCGCTGGCCAAACGGCTGGCAGAGCAGGGCTGGGACGTCGCGATCAGCGCCCGTACGGCGCGCGACCTCGATTCGCTGGCAGCCGAAGTGCCGGGGCGGATCACCGCCTTCCAACTCGACGTGACCGACGAAGCGGCCAATCAGGAGACGGTGCAGCGCATCGAGGAAAGCCTCGGGCCGCTCGACCTCGTCGTGTTCAATGCAGGCACCTATTTCCCGGTCACCGCCAACAAGTTCAGCGCCGAGAATTTTCGCAAGACCATGGACGTCAACCTCAACGGCACGGCCAACGGGCTGAACGCCGTGCTGCCCCGCATGATCGGCAGGCGCAGCGGGCACATCATGCTCATGGCCTCCGTCGCCGGCTTTATCGGCTTTCCGAACGCCTCGACCTATAGCGCCAGCAAGGCGGCGCTGAACGCTCTCGCGCAATCGCTGAAGGTGGAGCTGGAGCCGTTCGACGTGGCGCTCAGTGTCATCAATCCCGGCTTCGTCAAGACGCCGCTGACCGACAAGAACGACTTTCCAATGCCGTTCCTGATCCCGGTGGATGAGGCGGTGGATGCCATCATGCAGGGCATCCAGCGCCGCAAATACGAGATCATCTTCCCATGGCAGATGGCAGTGCTGATGAAGCTGCTGCGCATCCTGCCGCAATCGCTGCTGTTCGCGATTACCCGCCGGATGGTCCGCTAGGGATCAGTCCTTGGCGCGCTCGACGTAGCTCGCGTCTTCGGTCATCACCACCACGCGGGTGCCGACGCCGATATGCGGGGGGACCATCGTCTTGACGCCGTTCGACAGGATCGCCGTCTTGAACGACGATGAGGCCGTCTGGCCCTTAACCACCGGCTCGGTCTCGGTGATCTCGAGGGTCACGCGCGCCGGCAGTTCGAGCGACAGGGCGTTGCCCTCGAAGGTCTTCATATAAACCTTCATCCCGTCCTGCAGGAACGCGGCCTGGTTGCCGACGATATCCTCGGGCACGGCGATCTGCTCGTAGGTCGTGGGCTCCATGAAATGGTAGCCCTCGCCGTCATTGTAGAGAAACTGGTACTCGCGCTCGTCGACGTCGGCCTTCTCGACCATCTCCGTCGTGCGCCAGCGTTCGGATACCTTCACGCCGTCCGAGATGCGGCGCATATCCACTTGGGTCACCGAGGCGCCCTTGCCGGGATGGATGTTCTCGGCGGTGAGCACGACATAGAGCCTGCCGTCCTGATCGACGACCTGGCCCTTGCGCAGCGAGGAGGCGATGACCTTGACCATGAATACTTCCTTGTTCCGCGGGATGTGCCGGCCGAAAAACGGCCGCTTGCGGCCGGGCCGGACCCGGTTCTATCTGTCCGGCGCGCCCGATAGCGCAAAATCGACGAAACCGCCAGTGCCGGCGGAGAAAGGCCGTCTGCATTGGTTCACGAGATGCCGGATAGTTCGTGGTGGAGCCCTGAGCGCCACGCCGACCGGCGGCCGCTGCTGCTGGCGCGCAATCGCATCGAGGCCAAGGTGCGCGACTGGTTCGGCGCCCGCGATTTCCTGTTCGTCGATCCGCCCGGGCTACAGGTCTCACCCGGCAACGAGACGCACCTGCATGCCTTTGCGACCTCGATTATCGGTAACGATGGGAAAGCCGAGCCGCGCTACCTCCACACCTCGCCCGAATTCTCGATGAAGAAGCTGCTGGCCGCCGGCGAGCAGCGCATCGTCAGCCTCGGCCACGTCTGGCGCAATCGCGAGCGCGGGCCGACGCACCATCCCGAGTTCACCATGCTCGAATGGTACCGGGTGGACGAAGCCTATGACGCCGTGATCGACGATTGCATCGCGCTTTGCCGCCTGGCGGCGGAGACCGTTGGGGCCACGCAACTGCGCCGTGGCGAACGCACGGCCGATCCCTTCGCGCGGCCCGAGCACATCACCGTTGCCGAAGCCTTCGAGGCCTTCGCCGGTATCGCGCTGCTCGAGACGATGGATGCGGACGGCGAGACCGACGCGGAGGCACTGGCGGGACAGATGCGGGCGCGCGGGCTCACCGTGCCGGCCGACTACACGTGGTCCTACCTGTTCTCGCGCGTGCTGGTCGAAAAGGTGGAGCCGCTGCTCGGCAACGGCCAGATCACAGTGCTCGACCAGTACCCGGCGAGCGAAGCTGCGCTGGCGCGGCGCTCGCCCTTCGATCCGCGTGTCAGCGAGCGCTTCGAGCTCTATGCCGCAGGTGTCGAACTCGCAAACGGCTTCGGCGAACTCACCGATTGGGAGGAGCAGCGCCGGCGCTTCACGGTCGAGATGGATGAGAAGCACCGGCTCTACGGCGAGCGCTACCCGATCGACGAAGACCTGATTGCTGCGCTGAACCTGATGCCGCCGACCAGTGGGGTCGCGCTGGGTTTCGACAGGCTGGTGATGCTGGCGCTGGGCGCTCCACGTATCGACGACGTGATCTGGGTGCCGGTGGCGTGAGCTCGGCTCAGGCGGCGCGGCTGGCCTTACCGCGCACCAATTCCTCAAGTGCCGCCGGACTCATTGGCTTGGCGAACGCATATCCCTGCAGCGCATCGCAGCCGAGCTCGGTGAGCAATTGCGCATGGGCCTCGGTCTCGACACCCTCGGCGATGACTTCGATGCCGAGCGAATGGCCGATATCGACGATCGAAGCGATGAGCTGGCGCTGCGCCGGCGCGCCGAGGACCGGCATGACCAGCTGCCGGTCGATCTTCAGCCGTCGTGGATTGAGCTTCAGCAGGCTGACGATCGAGGCATAGCCGGTGCCGAAATCGTCAATCTCGATATCGATGCCGAGATCGCGGATCTGGTCGATGTTCCAGGCGACGATATCGTCGTTCTCGTCGAGATAGATCGACTCCACCAGCTCGAAGCTCAGCGTTCCAGGCACGATGTCGAGTTTGCGCAGGCTCTTGATCAGGTCTTCGTCGCGCAGCCGCCGGGCCGAGACGTTGACCGAGGCGCGCGGAATATCGAGTCCGGTCTCGTGCCATCGGCGCATATGCGCCAGCGTCTGGTCGAGCACCATCCGGTCGATCGTTGCGACGACGCTGAGGTCGTCGGCGATAGGCAGGAACACATCGGGCGGCACGATGCCGCGCACCGGATGCTGCCACCGCGCCAGCGCCTCGACGCCGATGATGGCGCCGCTCTTTGCATCGACCTGCGGCTGGTACCAGGCGACGAAATTCTCTCGGGCATCGAGAACAACGAATTCGTCGCCTGG